>NZ_JARHXC010000268.1:0-33994 GCF_029222405.1 Microbacterium sp. Kw_RZR3
GGTCACGACTTGCCACGCAGATGAGGACGGATTCGAAGCGGCCGGCGACGGCGACACAGTCGGGGCCGGGGCCGGGGCGTCGGTTTGAGCTGGCGACGTCTCGGGCGATGCGGTCGGGGCCGGCGCAGGCGTGGACGGCCGCGGACTCGCCATACTCGACGGCACTGTCGGCGTAGGCGAGCTCGTCGACGACGGTGTCGCGCTCGGCGATGACGTGGCCACAGAAATCACGGCGGGGGCCGGCGGTGGTGCCGCGGGCGCACCCACCGGAGTCAACGAGGCGACGAGCAAACCGCCGATGGATATTGCCGTGCCGAACATTCGTTGCCCCCATCGATACGCCCAACAATGGCTCCATTCTGCGCTCTGTAAATGGCGAGAACGGACAATTACCGAGAAATTGCCTTTAGCAGGACGCGAACTCGGAAGGCTGAAGACCGCGAAAAGTCAGCGCTTCAACCACCGGAGCACCGCGAGCGGAGAGACCTCCGACCGACGCGTCATGACGAGATAAACCACAGCGAAGAGAGCGCCTCCGACCAGGAGTTGCGTCACGAGCAGGACGGTCGACGGCGGCCAGACGAACGAGGAGGCCAACACGGCAATACCGACGACGGCCGTGGACACGACTCCCGCGACCACGAGTTTGCGCGCGCCGCTGACCGCGGAGTCGGAAGGGCGGAAGTCCAGTTGAGTACGCAACCGCCGGAACTTCAAGGGGAAATCGATCCAGTAGGCAAGCACAAAGACTCCCGCAACGATCCACGCGCGTACACCTGGGGGGGCCAGGAACTGCGAGGCGATGGCGCCGACGATCCATACGCCGTTCACCACAACCGCGCTGACCATGGGCGGCCGCGGAAGCATGTACGCGTAGAAGGCTCGAACGAGCAGCATGTGGAGGGTGTACGGAACAAGACCGATCCCCAGAATCACGATGCTGATTCCGATCGCCATGGCGGATTCGAGCGATGTATTGCCCCGCGCGAAGAGAACTCCTCCAAGCGGCACGCCAAGGGCCACGAAGGCGCCGCTGATCGGCACGACGAGCGACGCCGCGCGCGTGACCGTCACATCTAATTCTTGCGTCGCCGCTTCCCGGCTTTCGCTCGCCCGGTGCTGCGCCATACGGGCCAGCAGGATGTTACCGAACGTCGCGATCAGCACCGACTGGATCAGCGTGACGAGGGTGAAGGCGTAGTAGTAAACCGAATAGCCCCGACCGTCCTCGCCGACGGCCGCGGCCTCGGCACCGGCGCGCGCGGTGACCCCCACAACGACAAGATTCGAGATTTGATAGCAGAGTGACGCGGCAAGCGTCCATGACCCGATGTCACGGGTGCGACGGAGGCCCAACCCGCGTAGCTGGCGGGGAAGGCGCAGCCGGAACCCCGAGCGCATCGCAACCACGGCAAGAAGCGCGCTCTGCGCGATCGTGCCTCCGAGGGCACCCGCGCCGAGCAGCGTGACGTCCACCGCCGAGACGCTCGCCGGATCATTAGCCTGCACCACACCCATGAGCAGGATCGGGACGCAGGTAGCAAGGACTGTCAGGCTATTAGCGGAGCTGACCCACGCCGCGGCGATGAACTTTCCACGAGAATTCAGGATCTGGGTCTGGACGGAATACAGCGCGTAGAAGACGATCTGCGGTAGACACCAGTAGGACAGGGTGGTCGCGAGCCCTCGTTGAGCATCGTCCCACGCCTCACCGCCGAATGCGGAAATGAGCAGAGGTGTCGCCACGATGAGAATTCCCACGAGCACGAGTCCGACCACGGTCACGGCCACGAGGAGCAGCGAACTGTATTCGTCCGCCCGCCGCTGGGAATCCTTTGCGAGGCGAGTGATTTGGGGCACGAAGACAGTGGCGATCGCCCCACCACCAAGCATGATGTACAGCATGTTCGGCACATTGTTCGCGACGTTGTATGCATCGGCGACGAGAGCCGTGCCAATCGCGGCGGCCAGCACGAGGTTCCGACAGAACGCAAGACCTTTGGATGCGAGATTGCCGATTCCGGACCAGAGTGCGGCTCTTCCGTCCGTGCTCGCCATCTACCCGCCCCGCTGATTCCCGCTACGATCTGTATGCTCGTCCAAGACTCTACTGTGCACTCCGTCTCCCCTCTGGCCACCTCCGCCGGGGCTCGAGGGTCCGAATGAACCGAGGTTGTTCATGATCGTGGAGTCAGACCGAGCACTCGATACAGCGGGCGGATATGACTGAGATTCTTGCGGCGAGCGGCGCGGCCCTGATCTTCCTCATCATCGCCTTCGCCACCAAACGTCGTTTTCTCCCCGTCCTGGCGCTCTGGGCGTTTGTCCTCCTCCCTGTCGGGTACACGGCGTTGCCGAGCGTTATCGGTCGCTATCTGACGCCCGCCCTGCTTCTCGTTCTCATCTGGGAACTGCGCGTGATAACCCGACGTGGTCGCGGACGAAAAGCGCCCGGGATCTTCGATGCCGGTGTCATCATCCTGCTGGGCCTGCTCGTTGTATCGTCTTTCCTCGGGGAGTCGGCGCTCTCGTCGCTCCTCTGGGTAACTGTCTTCGCGGTGACGACCGTGCTCGCCGCCCGGGCCGCGATCGTTTCGGATGCCACCGACCTCGACATCGGCATGCTGCAGCGGCACCTGCTGTACGTCGGAGCGTTCATTGGGGTCGTGACGCTCATCGGATTGCTCTTCCAGGTCAACCCGTGGGACCTCGTCTACACGGAGATCTACCGGGACCGCTCCTGGTCGGTCGCTCGGGCCAAGGCGTCGTTCGGACATCCCCTCGTGCTCTCGCTCGTCGCCTCGGCCATCGTCGCCAGCGGCGTCGCCTTCACCGTCCGCCGTCCGCTTCTGCTCATCTTCGGCATGGGCGGAGCGGTGCTCGGCCTCATCCTCTCCGTCTCTCGGACCGGCCTCGTCGCCACCGCCCTCGGCGTGATGATCGCAGTGCTGGCTCAGTCGGTCGGAAGGACCCGCGGCGCTCAGTGGCGGGCGATCGTGGCTCTGCTTCTCGGCAGCGCGGTCGTGTTGTTCGCCTGGAATTCGGATCTTCTGCAGGACCGACAGAGCAGCGCCGACGGAACAGGATCCTCGACTTATCGAGACGCGATCTTCGAGCGTGCTGTGCGGCTCATCCAGTCCGGTGGGCTCACGGGATACGGTCCGGGACGATCCGTTGACGTCTACGCGCAAAATTACCCGGGCCTCATCCTCGAGAACTCCGCATTGCAGCTCGTCATCTCGCTCGGCGCGCTCAGCATCCTGGTACTCCTCGCCATCGTTCTCACCGGAGTCGCGAGCCTGCGCAGATCACGCGCGTGGGCCCCCGCGGGCCTGGCGGCGGTCTGCGTGTCGTTGAGTGGCTTCAATGCGCTGGACGCCAACCCTGCCATCCTCGTCATCGCGGTACCGTTCATCGTCGCGTGCTGGGCACCGCGCGATGACGCTCCCCCGGTCCCCGCAGCGCGACCACGTAAGAAGGCCGTCAGGATCGGTACGAGGTTGGCGGCGGACAGGTCCGGCCGCTAGAGACGGCGCCGGATCACATGCCGTCCTGACCTCGCCTCGGCGCCCAGAACGAAAACCAGCCACGGCTCCCTCGTGAGAGCGATGGTCAGGCGGACGAAGTCATGTCCGGACGATATTCCTGCTCCCGGATCGAGTCGACTCGTGAGCGGTAATCCGCGCCGATCTTGTCGGATTCTGCCGGCCACGACGCGACGCGCGCCGTGAAATCGTCCCACGTCGAGATAGGTCGCGCCGGGTTGCCTGCGACGACGATGCCGTCCGGAACCGATTTCGTCACGACAGACCCCGCGCCGACGACACATCTATCTCCGATCCGGACGCCCGGCATGATGATGGCACCCGTGCCCACGAAGACGTCCGAGCCGATCGTCACCGGCGCATATCGGAAACGCCGTCCGCGCTCGTCCGAGACCAACCAACCAGATCCGTCGTGAGTCACCAACGTGACGTTCGCACTGACCGTGACTCGATCACCGATCTTCACCAACCATGGCTCGGTCGTGACGATCTTGGACAGGATTCGACATCCGTCCCCTACCGTGCACCCCATGGCCCGAGACGCTGCGACTGTGCCCTTCATGGCTTTCAGGACGCGGTACTTGATGTACGGCCACTTCATGATTTCCTCATCTCAGGGAGTCGATAAGCCGTGCCAACAGGTCGACGCTGTTCTCGGCGGAGAACTCCTGCAACCACGTCTCCGGGGCTGAGCGGGGCAGACGCGCAGCTCGGAGAACAGCATCCGCGTACTCCTCGACGGAGTCGGCTCTGGCGAAGAACCCCGTGACACCGGGGACGATGGCATCCGCACTACCGAAGGCCGTAGATCCGACGACGGAGGGCACGCCGCGGGAAGCCGCTTCGGGGAGAACATTGCCGAAGCCCTCCACAGCGGACGGCAGGAGGATCACACCGTTCGCCGGGATGTGGTCGAACCAGTTCTCGACGCGTCCCTTGAGCTCGATGGGGTACGGGCGCCGAATCCTCGCAATCTCTTCGGAGAGTTCGCCGACGCCGAAGTACTGCACGGCGACGTCGATAACCGGCGCGAGGTGGTCGGCGATGTCGATCGCCAAGGTCGGGCGTTTCTTCGCCACGACGCGGGCCGGCACGACCAGAGTCACCGAACCGCCAGAAGACCAGGAATCGGCCGGAAGACGGATGCCGGATTTCGCGATTGCCGGGTTGGGGATCACCCAGACACGATCACGACGGAGCCGGGCGGCGTACTGGAACACCGCACCCACGGGGTGAGAGATCGCGATGAAGGCGTCGGCTTTGGGATAGAGCGAGCGATACGCCTGGTCGCGAGCGAAAATGTGCGCCGCACTGTGATGGGATTCCGCGAAGGGAATATTTCGCTCGCTGATGACCACGCGTGGACGAGCCTTCTTCGGGAGAGACTGCACGACGGCGAGAAGCTGGAAGTTGGCACGAGTCATCATCGCGATGGCGACATCGGGCCGTTCGGTCAGCAAGTACTCGCGGAGAGCTCTCGTTTCTTTGGCACGGCCCGCCCCCACCTTTGCGACGTGCCGGATCCGCACGCCCTCGGGGTTCGGCTCCCCCTCACGGGCGCGGAGGAGGACGATCTCGACGTCGTATCCGCGACGCGCGACCTCTGTCGCCCACATTTTCGTGACGAACTCCGCACCGCCTCCAACGAGCGAGGGCAGCACGAAGGCGATCTTACGGGTCACCGCTGCTGCTCCGTCGATTGCACCTGACGTCCGAGCACGTATGGCACGAGAATGGTCGCACGCAGGTTCTCCACCGACGAGATGGCCCCCTCGGATGCCACTCCGTCGACCCGTCGGATCGCATCCGCGACGCTCTCGGGCGTGCGCTCGGCGATTCGCGTGCCATTGCGACCCTCGACCACTAGGCCGTTCGGCTCACCTCCCGCCGTGGTTACAACGGGGAGGCCGCAGGCGAGTGATTCCACGACCGCGCGGGGGAAACCCTCATGCTGCGAAGTCATGAGCAAGGCGGACCGGGCGCGGAGGTGGTCGGAGACACTTCGCTTCTCGACGGGTCCTTTGACGTCGATACGTTCGGAAAGCCCCAGCTCGGCGGCGAGGTCCTTGGTCTTCTGCAGCAGCGAGCCGCCCCCGAGCATTGTCAGGGTGTACTGCGGCCCGGCCTCGGCGATGGCGCGGACGGCGAGAAGCGGATCCTTCGTCTCCTCGAAACGCCCGACCCACAGCAGGTCGGTTCGGGCGGTGTGAGGATCCCCCTCGGCGGGGAAGAAATACTCGTCATCGAACCACGTCGGCGAGAAGCGGACATTCTGCCCCCACTGGCCGAGTCGCTCCGCCGCGGCACTGTTGAAGATGACGACATCCGCGCACTCCTGGACGGCGCGCTTCTCGAGGAAGCGGAATGCTCCCGTGAACTTCTTGAAGTACGACTCGTTGCCCAGCTTGATGCTGTCGTCGCCGTCGTTGTGGATGAACTGGACGTGCCTGGCTTTACGGAAGAAACGACGAACCGCGAATCCGGTCGTCACCCGGTGAGTCTGCAGCACGTCCGCCGAAATCTGACGACGATACTTCCAGACCCCCCAGACGAGTTGGGCGATGTGCGGGATCTTCGGCCTGATGACGGTGTTGTCGGCTCGGTATACGGGGAGGAATCGCACGGAACGGCCATCGATCTCATCGGTGCGCCAAACGCCGATCTCTGCGTCCCCCACGGCATCCACGCCGACCACAGAGAGGACCATGTCGTCGGGACGATACTTGATCAAGCCCCGAATGCACGTGTCGACCCCACCTGGCTTCGACTTGCGGGGATCTATTGGCTCGATCAGCACGCGCTTCTCGGTCACGGGATCTCCATTCTCCGGGCCTCGCGGAGAGAAAATCGACACCCCACCGCGTCGTCTACGACCGCTTCATACTACCGGCACGGAAATCCGCGCTCTGCGGCGAGGCGAACCGACGTCGTCTGCGACTATTCGCCAATCAGGGTGCGGGGACCGGCCCGTTTTCTTCCGCAACTCGCTCGACCTTTACTGTGGTGGGCAGGAAACGAAGGAAGACCGGTCTCAGATTAATGACTACGCCCACCAAGACGAGCTCATTCCGCCCCGATATCCAGGGCCTCCGAGCGATCGCCGTTCTTCTGGTCGTCCTGTACCACTCGGGTGTCAGTGTTCTTGGGGGCGGATACGTCGGCGTTGACGTGTTCTTCGTCATCTCGGGGTTCTTGATCACCTCCCACCTCCTCGGCAGTCTCGAGCGGGACGGGCGGATAAGCTTCCGCCAGTTCTACGCGAAGCGAGCACGCCGGATCCTCCCTGCATCCTTCGCCGTGGTGCTGCTCACCGTCATCGCGTCGTTCATCTGGGTGAACCCCCTGCAGCTGACGCAGGTTCTTCAGGGGGCAGCCTGGACAGCTCTTTACGTCCCGAACTATCTGTTCGCCGTCGAGGGGACGGACTATCTCGCCGAAACGATCCCCTCCGTGTTCCAGCATTACTGGTCTCTGGGTATCGAAGAGCAGTTCTACATTCTTTGGCCAGCGCTCTTGACCGGGGCATTCCTTCTCCTTCGTCGCCGATCCAAACTGCTGACGTGGGTCATCCTCGGCGTGGCCGTCGTCTCGTTCGCTGCGTGTCTGCTTGTGGTTTCGCGGTCGCAGCCGTGGGCGTTCTTCTCCCTTCCCACGCGCGCATGGGAGCTCGCGGTCGGGGGACTCGTCGCTGCCCTGCTCAGGACCCGTCCTGCATGGATCGCCACTCGTGTTGCCGGCGTGTCGGCCTGGTTTGGTCTGATCGCGGTCATCGTTGCGGGCTTCACCTTCACCTCGAGCACGCCGTTCCCCGGGCTTTCGACATTGCTGCCCGTCCTCGGGACGGCGACCCTGATCATTGGCGGAGCCTCCTCTACGAGCTGGTCCCCGGCGCCACTACTCAGTTTGCGTCCGATGCAGTTCGTGGGAGCGATCTCCTACTCTCTGTACCTTGTTCACTGGCCGATGCAACAGATCCCCCAGTCTGCTGTCGGATACAACAACCCGCTCCCCCTTTCGGTAACCCTTGGCCTCGCGGCACTGTCGGTCCCGCTGGCGTGGCTGAGCTTTCGCTACATCGAAGAGCCGTTCCGGACCTCGCCTCGGGCGCGGCGTGCGTCGGCGTCGGCAACCCTGATCGCGACCGGCGCGACCTCCGCGGTGATCGCCGTGGCGGCGATTTGCCTCCTCCTGGTGAGTAATCTCTCGCCCATCAGCAGCGGCCGAGCCGTCGAGGCGGGCCAGACATTGTCAGTCCCTCCCGTGGTGCCCTCCTTCGTCCCCTCGAACCTCACTCCGCTACTCCGCGAAGCCTCGAACGACAACTCGGTGGTCTACGCGAACGGCTGCCACCAGGGGCCGACAGGTCGCGACGCGAACGGCTGCTGGTTCGGCTCCAACACAGACGCGCCCGTCGTGGCTCTGTTCGGCGACTCGCACGCGGCAAGCTGGGTGCCGGCCTTCGCCGCAATGGCGGAAGCGGGCGAGATTCGACTGAACTCCAACTCGAAGTCCTCATGCGGCTCCATTCAGACGGCGTCCAAGCAGGCGGAGCCCGGCACGTCGTGTGCAGTGTGGCGGGATCGCGTCATCGAGCGACTACAGACGGACCCACCCGCCGTCATCGTCCTGGCGAACTTCGCAGCGGCACGAGTCGAAGGGGAGAGCGACCCAGCACAGGCATGGAGAGAAGGAATTGCGCAAACCCTCGCCGAACTGCCCGCGGCATCGCGTGTCGTGATCATGGCGGACAGCCCCAACTTCGGAATTACTCCGGCCATGTGCTTGGCCGCTCACGTCGAGGATGTGTCCGCGTGCGAGGTCGATCGGGCGGTCGCGCTCCGGGATGACCTCCGTTCGGTGGAGCGAGACACCGCAGGCGCAGATTGGATCGATCTCACGGACCACATCTGCGACGATCTGTCGTGCTCGCCGGTCGTGGGCAACTATCTCGTGTCTCGAGATGCCCATCACCTCACAAAGACCTTCGCCGAGGCATTGACGCCAGCGTTGCGCGAGCACCTTCTCTCCGCCTTATCGACACCTCGAGGAACTTGATCACGCTGATCGCACCCCACAGTTCACCGCTCTCCAGGCCTTCCACCGCCCGAGAGATCACGCATAGGTTCGTCCCCGAATTCTCATAGGCTGATCTCTCATCCTGAACGTATGAGATTTCAGCGCCGGTGGGTCGTGGCGCTGGTTCTTTCATCCGTCCTCGTTTTCAGTGGCTGTTCGTTCGTCGGAGCAGATGGACGCGGTGCGGCCGAGGGAAGCCGCCACGTGACCGGTCATCCAAGTCCTCCGACGACAACCTGCGATACGGTCACCTCCAACCTGAGCATGCCGGACGGAATGGGCAGCCCGGCTGACGAAGCGACACCACCCGACACGGATCGTTTGCAGTCCGCACTCGACAGATGTGCGCAGTCGGGCGACTCGGTGGTGGCGATTCATCTGACCGGTGCCGGCTCTCACCGAGACTTCCTCAGCGGTCCCCTCACCCTGCGCCAGGGCGAGGTCCTGATGGTGGACCCCGGCGTCGTCCTCTACGCGTCACTGAACCCCTCGGATTATCAAGCTGCCGGTGGTGGGACCTGCGGAACGGTTTCCGGGGACGGCAAAGGCTGCAGGGCTTTCATAGAGGTCCGGGCTCCGAACACCGGCATCGAGTCAGAGCTCGTCCCTGGCGGCACACGCGGGCGTATCGATGGCCGAGGGGGTGATCAAATCCTCGGTGAGACTCTCAGTTGGTGGGACCTCGCCGAGGAAGCACGCAGTCACAACCTCCCCAACGTGCCACGGTTGATCGACGCTAATGCCGCCGACAGATTCACCCTTGCCGACGTCACGCTCGCCAACGCAGCCGGATACCACTTCTACTACAAGAACGGTGACGATCTTTCGGTGTGGGGGGTGCGGATAGATACACCCGGCTCGGCGCGCAACACGGATGGGATCGACCTCGATGGAGTGCAGAACGCTTCCGTCGTCGACTCCTGGATTTCTGCGGGCGACGATGGCATCGCGGTCAAAGCGACGTCCAAGCCTTCACGCGGAATCACCGTGCACGGGAATCATCTCTTCGGGACGCACGGAATCTCCATTGGAGCGGTCACTACCGCGGGTGTGGACCATGTGCTGGTGACCGACAACACCATCAGCGGACGGGACGCCTTCGGCAACAGGAGCGACGCATCGATCGGAATCCGCATCAAGAGCGCTGCCCAGTTTGGCGGGGAAGTTCGCGCCATCACGTACCGCAATACGTGCATCGACGCGGTGAGCCACCCCATCGTCATCGACCCGGACTATCTCAGGAAGACGGGAGACCACCCACCCGTGTTCTCCGACATCCGCATCGAGGGACTGAAAGCGACCGATTCTCCGGCCACCGCCACCTCACAGTTGAAGGGACTCGACCGCAACCGGCCCCTCACCCTGAGGATCTCCGACACGACAGTGGACGCAGCGGCAGTTCAAACCCGGGATGCGCTGATCAAAGCCCGCAACGTCACTTTCGACGGCAAGCCACTCGGGGGACTCGTCGCGGAAGGTGCCGACGCGCAACCGCACGTGCCTTCGTGCTCCTTCCCCACATTCCCAGCAGGATAGCTCGAGGCCGTCCCAAGGGTGGTGGAGGCCCACATACTCGAATCGACGTCGTCTGCAGGGAAGACCCGCAAAATAGTCGGTTCGACGGGGCCTACCCGCAGGCCTTCTCCGTCACGCTGGTGCGAACCGGATTCACCATCGGCGTGTGGACGAGTGCGGCTTCGTCGGCATTCTGAGGGCCGCCTTCGAACGTCATGGTCATCGTGTGCGCCTCCTGAAGGCCGTTGACGACCCACATGCGTCCCACGGGCCTCCCCAGGTGCTCACCGGTCGTGATCGCCACATCCGTTCCGTCGATCGTCGCTCCCACGAAGCGGGCGCCGCTTGGACCGTAGAACTGAAGATCAGTTCCGATCACACCCTTGGGGTAATGCCGTCCGCCATTGACGTAGCTCACCAAGCCATCGGAGGTCGCCTGGTCGAGCGCGTTCACGAACGTGACGGTCGTCGTGTACGTCGGGACGCCCGCGCATCGATCGACGACGAGATCGGCCGACATCCAGGTGTAGAAACTGAGCTTCCCCTCCGTGAGGTCGTTGACGAAAACGCCGACAGTGGCGTCATCTGGACCATCTGATGTCGGTAGCGGACCGGAGAGCCGCGACCCGTCGAAGGCGGATTCGATACCTGAATCGAAGGAGTGGAAGTAGACGCGATTTTCATCGACAGACTGGACGACCGCGTTCACGAAGGGGACGGGCTTGAAGTCACCCGATGAAACGGCGTCGAAGATCTCGACCGCGGCTGATGCGAAGAACTTGTCTTGGTCCACGTTCTTGGGATATCGCGCGTACACATCGCTAAGAAGGACCTGTACGGCATCGGAAGAGGTCAGCTTGTCTCCGGTCGCGAGCGTGATAGGCCCCGTCGCCTTCAAAACATACGAAAGGACAATGGGGTCGATCGCGATGACGCCATCTACCGGCGTTCCGAATGTTTCGGTCCAGAACGCCTTCGAGAGGTCGGCCGCCAGCGTGAAATCGGGCGTGGACGTCGCGTCCTGGGACCAGCGCCCGATCTTGTCGTCGTACAGCTTCACGACTTCCGGGTCGAGGGGGATGATCGGCGTCGCGCGCTTGTTCGTGAAGTCGCCGCTCGCAGCCTGCTGCACGATCTCCATCTTGCCGCCCTCGAGCCGCAGCATCACGACGGACGCCGGTATACCGCCGAGGCCACGGGCCTCGGCGTTGTTCTGAACCAGGAGGAGATAGTTCTTCGGGCCGTCCTGGCCCATCATGGACGGCAGGTACGGCATCAGAGCGTTCGCGCGCGACAGGGCCGGTTGGAGCTCCTTGACCCCGCCGGTCAGCTGCGCGAGCGGAGCACGCAAGACGCCGGGGGTGTCGGCGAGGTCGACCCCGGAGAGGGCGTCCGCAGCATTCTCGCCCGCTGCGGCAGCTGTCGAGATGGGTCCGGCGAGCGCTCCGATAGCAGTGACATCGAAAGCACCACCAGCGGGACGCAGGAGCGCGGGATCGACGTCGGCGAGCGTCGGCAAGACGCCCTGCGCCAATTCGTCGACGGCGACCGTCGACTCCCGGACCGCGTGCAAAGTCGGGCCGATGAATGGCGCCTGCTCGGCAATCCACCACAAAGGAGTGTCCGCAGCACCGCGCGCGGCCGCCGCGTGCCCCTGCAGCTCACGCACGGACGCGGCCAGCGTCGTGCGATCGTCCGAGCCGAATTCATCCTGGATCTGAGAAACGATGGGTACCGCGGCACGCAGTTCCTTCTGCGCGATGAATGCACCGATCGCTACGGCCGCCGTGAGCGCGACGAGCACCGCAACCACCGCGGCCAGCGCGATCCAGGCGATCTTCGTGGGGCTCATCCGGCTGAGGGAAATTCGCGACATGTCATTCCGATCACGCCGAGAATCGGGCCTCCGGCGTCGTCCGCGACGGAGCTCGTCGCGCGAATGGGTATGCTACCCGAGTCGGATGCAAAGGCAGCTGGTCACATTCTGTGCGCAGCAGCCCGGGGGCCGCATTCGAAAGGGCCTGCTGAAAGACGAGGAGACGCGTGGGATCTCGCCGCACGCCATCGGTCGCGATTATTGGTACGCGGGGTTACCCAAGCTACTACGGGGGTTTCGAGACGGCCGTTCGTCGACTTTCTCCCTATCTCGTGGATTGTGGGTGGAATGTCTCGGTCTACGGGCGCCCCGGCGCTGTCGAGGCCGACGATCCCGACCGTGATCTGCGTGTCGTGTCCCGCATGACCAGAGGCATCGACTCCCGCGCCCTCAGCACGTTGTCATACGGTTTCACCTCGACGTTCGACGCTGCGCGACGCCGCCCCGACGTGGCGCTCATCATGAACGTGGCGAACGGTTTCTGGCTCCCGATGCTGCGAGCTCGCGGCATCCCGACCATCGTGAACGTCGATGGGCTGGAATGGAAGCGCGAGAAATGGAGCGCGCTGGGAAAGGCCGTGTTCCGCGCCGGCGCCCAGGTAACGGCGAAATGGTCGACCGAACGCGTCGTCGATGCACGCACGATCGGCGATGCCTGGCAGAGCCGATTCGGTGTCGGGGGCGAGTTCATTCCCTACGGTGCCGACGTCCCCCCGCCACTACCGGTCGAGCCGGGGTTCGAGCACCGGGGCTACGCTCTGCTCGTGGCGCGGTTCGTCCCGGAGAACACCGTCGGTCCGTTCTTCGAGGCCGCCGAACGTCTTGCGCAGACGCACGACGTCATCGCCGTGGGATCCGCGGGATACGGGGGCGAGCTCGACGAGCGCGCCGCAGCTCTCGACGAGCGCCTCCCGCGCTTTCACTGGTTCGGTCATGTGCACGACGATCACCGGCTGCACAGTCTTTGGCAACACGCGGGTGCGTACTTCCACGGCCACAGTGTGGGCGGCACCAACCCCGCCTTGGTGCAGGCGATGGCGGCGGGAGCGCCGATCGTGGCGCGCGACACCGTGCATAGCCGCGAGGTCCTCGGTGCTGACGCGGGGGAGTTCACGGGGCCCGAACCCGCACATATCGAAGCAGCGTTGCGCGGTCTGCTCACGGACCCGGATCGGCAGCAACGCCTCAGCGAGGCGGCCGTTCGCCGCGCACGGGACGCTTACTCGTGGGAGAGCGTGAACGCCGCCTACGAGCGCCTCCTCCGGTCACACCTGCGCACTGACCAGGGCGACGTGTTTCCGCCCCGTCGACTGGCACGGGAAGGCTGACGCCATGGGCATCGCCGGAAAGATCATCCACGAGCAGCGCGAGCGTCTGCGCGAGGCCGGCAGCGACCGGTGGCGCATCGTGAGTGCGCAACTCGCCGCGAAGGTCGGCCCGATGGCCGTGCGCGGTGCGCTGCTGTCGCCCCGACTCGGCTCGGTGAACGGCATCCCTCTCATCGGTCGCAGCGTTCGGGTGCGCAACGCGCACCTCGTGCACGCCGGGTCCGACCTCGTCGTGGAGGACTTCGCAGAGATCCAAGGACTCAGCCGCGACGGCATCCGCTTCGGCGACGGGGTCTCGATCGGCACGGGCACGCTCATCCGTCCCAGCAGTTATTACTCCCGCGCGATCGGTGTCGGGCTGACCATGGGCGACGGCAGCAGCCTGTCGCCCGGATGCTACATCGGGTGCTCCGGGGGCGTGACGATCGGCGAGAAGACGATGCTCGGCCCCGGCGTCCGGCTCTTCGCCGAGGACCACGTGATGAGCGATCCCTCGATCGACGTGAAGTCGCAGGGCGTCGAGTGGTCTCCCATCACCATCGGCTCCGGATGCTGGATCGCCAGTGGCGTGACCATCACCTCCGGCGTGACGATCGGCGATGGCGCCGTCGTCGCCGCCGGCGCGGTGGTGACCCGCAACGTGCCGGCCGGAGCCGTCTACGGAGGCATCCCTGCCCGGGAGCTCAAGGCGCGGAGCGCTTCGTGACCCGCCGGCGGCGCTGCATCGTCGTGCACCCCTCCGACGAGATGTACGGCGCGGATCGCGTGCTACTCGAGGTGCTGCGGACCGCCCCGGCAGACCTCGACGTCGAAGTCTGGCTGCCGACCGACGTCGACTATCCCGAGCGTCAGCTGTCTCAGGCGCTACAGGATGCCGGCATCCCGGTGCGTCATCTCGCGCTGCCGATCATGCGCCGGGCGTACCTGCGTCCGGCGCGTCTACCGGGTCTGGGCTGGCGGGCGCTGATCACGAGTCTGAGGCTGCTCGCGGCGCGCCCGAGCCTGGTGTACCTCAACACCGCCGCCGCCACGCTAGCCGCACCAGCCGCACGCGCGGCGGGGGCGCGTGTCGTCCTGCACCTGCACGAGCACATCGACGAGCGTTCCCGCGCGGTCGTGCCGTTCCTGCGCTTCGCGCACCGTATCGTCGCCGTCAGCTCCGCGGTGGCGGACGTGCTGCCACCCGCCCTCCGCTCCCGCACCCGCGTCGTCAACAACGGCTTCGACTCCGCACCGCCCGCTCCCCTGCCGACATTCGCCGACGGCATCCGCGTCGTCGTCGCCAGCCGATGGAACGCCTGGAAGGGCCATCGGGTGCTGCTCGCGGCGTGGGATGCCGCGACGCGCGACGATCTGCACCTCGAGGTTCTGGGCGATCGCCCGCCGAGCGGCGAGGCCGTCGACGTGCCCGCCCTCGTCCAGTCGTCGCCGCGCCGCGCGCAGATCACCGTCACCGGGCCGACGTCGGACGTGCGCGCGCACCTCGACGCCGCGCACGTGGTGGTCGTCCCCAGCATCCTCCCTGACCCGCTCCCCACGATCGCGATCGAGGCGCTCGGCGCCGGGCGAGCCCTCGTGGCGAGCGACAGCGGCGGGCTCCGCGAGATCGCGGGCGACAGTCCCCTCCTCATCTCCCCCGGTGATGTCGAGGCATGGGCCGCGGCGTTGGACGCCCTGGACGAGCAGAGCGTGCGTGCCGCGGCCGGCTCCGCGCGCGCCCGATTCGAAAAGCTCTTCTCCCGCAACACCTTCGACCGTCGCATCCGCGCCGAACTCTGGGACCTGGTGCCTCGCTCATGACCTTCTCCCCCGCCACCGCCTACGCCCGCCCGAGCCTCACCGGCCGGACCCGCCTGATCACGCTCGGCCTGATCGCCGCGGTCGTGGTGAGTTCGTTCCTCGGGCGCTACGACGCCGAGATCGCCGGATTCCGCGTGCGCGTTGAGCAGGTCGTCCCGCTCGTGCTGGCAGCCTGGATGATCGTGCACCCGGTCCTGCGCGGGGCGTTCCTGCGCGCGCTCCGGCACCCGGTCGCGCTCGTGTACGGCGCGTTCGTCATCTGGAACGTAGTGACGACCCTCGTCTTCTCGCCGAGCCTGACCGGGAGTGCGTCGATCCTCATTTGGCTCGTGATCGATCTGTTGCTGCTCGTGTCGATGATGGCGATCGCCGAGGGGGCCGAAGTCGCCGCACGACTCGGTCGTGCGTCGGTGGCTCCCTGGGCCCTTGTCGGCTTCGCGGCTTACGCTGTCGCCAATCTCACCCGTGGACAGATCGCCCTCGGCACCGATTTCGACTGGCTCTACGAGGTCTACGTCGCCCGCGTGACCGCGATCGAGGCGAACATCTACGCCTCGATCCTCATCTTCTGGACGCTGCTGACGATCACGCGGCGCGGGATCGGCCGATGGGAGACCGCCGCCATCGCCGTCGCGGTGCCGCTGGGGCTCATCGCCTCGCAGACCCGCACAGCCGTCTTCAGCCTCGTGCTCGGCCTCGGCGTCTTCGTCGTCTTCACCCTCTTCTCGTTGCGCTCCTCGTGGCGCGAGCGCTTCACGCGCATCCTCCCCGCGGGAATCCTCATCGCGACGCTCGTGGTGACGTACGGCATCATCGCCGCGATGGGAGGAACCGCGCCCGCCGACCGCACCCTCCCCGCGACGACGAGCCCCGCAGCATCCGTCATGGCACCCGCCGACAGCTCGACGCCCGCACCGGCCCCGACTCGCGTGCCCGACCCGACCAACCCCGAGCAGCAGAACAAGATCGGCGACGTCGACTTCCAGGGCGGCACGATCGGCTTCCGCCTCGAGGTCGCCCGACGTGCGGCGCAGGAGATGCACGGCGTCAACCTCTGGCTCGGCAACGGGACGAATACGTTCGGCCTTCGCCACGAACAGCCGGGCACCCCGGGCGTCAGCGGGCACATCATCATGCTGCCCGTCCAGGTGCTCTACGACGGCGGGATCGTCGGCCTCGGGTTGCTGGCCCTCCTCTTCGTGACGGTGTTCGTCTGCGTGCCCCGCGAGCGGAAGCCCGTCGCAGCGGGCCTGCTCGCGTCCTATCTGCTCTCGGCGACCCTGACGAGCATGTTCTGGTTCGCGGTGACCTGGATCCTCATTGCGGTGCTGCTGCGGCCCCTCACCGAAGGCGAACGTGACCTCGACCGCGTCTGAGGCTCCCCGCCCGCACCGCGCCCGGAGTGTCGCGCTGCTGACGGCCGTCTCGGCGGTATCCGCGATCTCGCCCCTCATCGCTCTGCCGCTCATCACCCGCGCGGCCGGGCCCGACGGATTCGCCGAGATCGCGATCGGCCAGGCGCTCGGCACCCTGGCGGCCACGATCATCACGTTCGGGTGGGCCGTCCGGGGCCCCGTCGAAGCCGCGCGCTCGTCGCACCCCGCCCGGGTCTTCCGCGCCAGTATCGTCGTTCGCGGCGCCAACAGCCTGCTCGTCCTGCCGCTCGTCGCCGTCGTCGCCGCCTTCGCGAGTCACGCCGACGACCACGCGTTGGCGATCGTGTCCGCGCTCGCCTTCTCGCTGCAGGGACTGTCGCTCAGCTGGTACGCGGTGGGCGTCGGCCGACCGTTGCTCTCCCTGATCTTCGACGCCGTGCCGCGCATCGTCCTCAACCTCGTCGGAGCCGTCGCCGCGCTCCTCACGACCACTCCCCTGCTGTACCCCACGATCCTGCTCGTCGGCACTCTCGCGGCCTTCCTCGCCGCGACCTGGTTCATCGGCCTCCGGGAACGGTTCTCCGTGCGAGCGGCCCTCGCCGACGCGCGGGGCGCCTACCGGGGCGGCTGGCGTACCGCACTGGCCGCGGGACTCCTCACTTTCTCCGAGACGGCTCCCCTCTCCACGCTCGGCGTGGCGAGCTCTCCGGCCGCCATCGGATTCGCCCCGTTCGACCGCGTGCTCAAGTACGGCTACATCGGCGTCTACATGATCACGGGCTCTTTCCAGGGCTGGGTGTCGTCGGCCTCCGGTGACGCGGGCCTCCGACGCATGCGCCGGGCCGTCGGCATCCACGTCGTCCTCGCCGTCGCCCTCGGCGCGGGGTTCGCCCTGGTCGTGCCGTGGGCGACGCCCGTGGTGCTGGGGCCCGGCTTCGAGATCTCGACGCTCACGGCCCTCTTCGGGGGGATCGCGCTGGCTGCGATGACGCTGGCCACCGCCCTGGGGATGTGCGTGGTCCTCCCCGCGGGCCGCGACGGCGCCTACCTGGCCGCGGTCTGCGTCGGGGCGCTGCTCATCGTTCCGGCGGTGCTCGTGGGCTCCTCGCTCGCGGGCGTCGCCGGAGCGGCGGGCGGGGTCGCCTCGGTGCAGCTGATCGTGCTGACGGTGTTCGCCGTCACGGCGCTGCCCGTTCTACGCAACCGCTGAGCCGGCGGGTGTGCTGTCGCGAGCCCTCGCTCAGGCGAGGACGAACCCCGCGATCGAGAGCATCACCCATACGCTCGTGAAGACCAGACCCATCAAGAGCGGTCCCCAGAAGCGCCGGGACAGAGCGACGAACACGGATGCCGCGATCCCCAGCCCGACGGGGAGGGCGAACGGCATACCCGAGACGTTTCCCGCGAAGACGATCGGGATGACGGCGAAAGCGACGGCCGAGACCGCGCCCGAGACGACACGGGCGATGGTCGGCGAGAAGCGCGTCGACGCGTAGGCGAGAGCCGCCGGATAGACGAAACCGATGGCGAAGAACGTGAGCATCATCACGACGAGGAACGGTGCCGCGACCCCCAGGATCAACCACCGCAGCGACAGCGCCTCGAAGGCGGGCCACCCACGCGAGACCGCGCCGATCCCGGCGATGAAGGGCATGATCGCCCCGAGGACGAGCCCCCACAGCACGTCGAGGCCGCGCACCCGGAAGAATCCGGCGGGACGCGTGCGCGCCATCAGGCCCAGCCCGGTGCCACCGACGACGATGGATGCCAACACGCTGCCGGCGCTGCGACCGGCGGCGCCGTCGAAAGCCACCGTCACGATCAGCCCGACGACCACGGCCACGATCAACGCGGCTGCTGCCGCGACGAGCGGCTTCCACGTGCCGAAGAAGCTCCCGGAAGGGCGCTCGACGGTACGCGACGCGGACCGCGAGTCGGTCTCGGCGCGCGACGAGCGCTGCTGCTCGGTGCGGGTGACACCGTCGTCGACACTGGTCGTCCGGTCTGTCGTGGGGGTGTCGACGGCCGCTCGGGCCTCGCGACGGGAGCGCCGACTCGGCTCGAAGGGGGTGTCACTCACCCGTTCAGCTTACGGGTTTCACCCGATCGGCCCCACTTCGCGGGCATCGGCTCCCCCGCACCGCCGTCTGGCTCAGGCGCCGAAGCCGTGCGACGTGCTCCTCTCGTGCCGGCCCGGGGTGTCGGCATCCGGCGCTGCACCCGGTAGCGGCGTGAAGGACCGGCATCCGGGAACGACATCCGGGAACGACGAAGGGCCGGGCCCGAAGGCCCGGCCCTTGCCGAGTGAAGTCTGGAGAGACTTACTTGAGGATCTTGGTGACGGTACCGGCACCGACGGTGCGGCCACCCTCACGGATCGCGTAGCCGAGGCCCTCTTCCATGGCGATCGGCTGGATGAGCTCGACCGACATCTCGGTGGTGTCACCGGGCATGACCATCTCGGTGCCCTCGGGCAGCGTGATGACGCCGGTCACGTCCGTGGTGCGGAAGTAGAACTGCGGGCGGTAGTTCGTGAAGAACGGGTTGTGGCGGCCGCCCTCTTCCTTGGACAGGATGTACGCCGTGCCCTCGAAGTTGGTGTGCGGGGTGACCGAACCGGGCTTCACGACGACCTGGCCGCGCTCGACGTCGTCACGCTTGGTGCCGCGGAGGAGCAGACCACAGTTCTCGCCGGCCCAGGCCTCGTCGAGCTGCTTGTGGAACATCTCGATACCCGTGACCGTGGTCTTCTGCGTCGGGCGGATGCCGACGATCTCGACCTCGGAGTTGATCGCGAGGGTACCGCGCTCGGCGCGACCCGTGACGACCGTTCCACGACCCGTGATGGTGAAGACGTCCTCGATGGGCATGAGGAACGGCTTGTCCTTGTCACGCACCGGGTCGGGGATCGACTCGTCGACGGCTTCCATGAGCTCGACGATCGAGTTGACCCACTGCTCGTCACCCTCGAGAGCCTTGAGGCCCGAGACGCGGACGACGGGGGCGTTGTCGCCGTCGAAGTCCTGCGACGACAGCAGCTCGCGAACCTCGAGCTCGACGAGCTCCAGGATCTCCTCGTCGTCGACCATGTCGCTCTTGTTCAGCGCGACGAGCAGGTAGGGAACGCCGACCTGCTTGGCGAGCAGAACGTGCTCACGGGTCTGAGCCATCGGGCCGTCGGTGGCGGCGACCACGAGGATCGCGCCGTCCATCTGAGCGGCACCGGTGATCATGTTCTTGATGTAGTCGGCGTGGCCGGGCGCGTCGACGTGAGCGTAGTGACGCTTCGGGGTCTCGTACTCGACGTGCGAGATGTTGATGGTGATACCGCGCTGACGCTCTTCCGGCGCCGAGTCGATCGACGCGAAGTCACGCTGGACGTTGGTGGCCGACGGGAACTTGTCGGCGAGCACCTTCGAGATGGCAGCGGTGAGCGTGGTCTTGCCGTGGTCGACGTGACCGATCGTTCCGATGTTCACGTGCGGCTTGGTCCGCTCGAACTTGGCCTTAGCCACTGGGTCCTCCTCAGGACGTAGTTGCGAAGTCTCGGGCGCTGGATTGCGACCGATTCTCCACGGGGATGGTTCTCAGGTTACTAGAGAGTCGGTATTGAGTTTGAGTGGATGCCGGGAACCCGAGCAGGAACCCTGGTTCCCGGCATCCGGAGAGCGGTGTTACTCGCCCTTGTTCTTCTGGATGATCTCGTCAGCCACGGCCTTCGGGACGTCGGCGTAGCTGTCGAACTCCATCGAGTAGACGGCGCGACCCGAGGTCTTCGAGCGCAGGTCGCCGATGTAGCCGAACATCTCGGACAGCGGCACGTTGGCCCGGACGACCTTGACGCCGGCGGCGTCTTCCATCGACTGGATCTGGCCACGACGCGAGTTCAGGTCGCCGATGACATCGCCCATGTACTCCTCGGGAGTACGCACCTCGACAGCCATGATCGGCTCGAGGATGGTGGGGTTCGCCTTGCGGACGGCCTCCTTGAAGCCCATCGAGCCGGCGATCTTGAACGCCATCTCCGACGAGTCGACGTCGTGCGAAGCGCCGTCGAGGAGGATCGCCTTGACACCCACCATGGGGTAGCCGGCGAGTACGCCGACGTTCATGGCGTCCTGGAAGCCCTGGTCGGTCGGCGAGATGTACTCGCGCGGGATACGACCACCGGTGACCTTGTTCTCGAACTCGTAGGTCTTGTCGGCCGTGACCTCGAGGGGCTCGATCGCGAACTGGATCTTCGCGAACTGACCCGAACCACCGGTCTGCTTCTTGTGGGTGTAGTCGTGACGCTCGACCGACTTGCGGATGGTCTCGCGATACGCCACCTGGGGCTTGCCGACGTTGGCCTCGACCTTGAACTCGCGCTTCATGCGGTCGACCAGGATGTCGAGGTGGAGCTCGCCCATGCCCTTGATGACGGTCTGGCCGGTCTCGGCGTTCTGCTCGACGCGGAACGTCGGGTCTTCCTCAGCGAGCTTCTGGATGGCGACACCCAGCTTCTCCTGGTCGGCCTTGGTCTTGGGCTCGATCGCGACCTCGATGACCGGCTCCGGGAACGTCATCGACTCGAGGACGACCTGGTTGGCCGGGTCGCACAGGGTGTCACCGGTGGTGGTGTCCTTGAGGCCGATGACGGCGTAGATGTGGCCGGCGGTGACCGACTCGACCGGCATCTCCTTGTTGGCGTGCATCTGGAAGATCTTCCCGATGCGCTCCTTCTTGCCCTTGGTCGCGTTGACGACCTGGGCGCCGGAGTCGAGGTGACCCGAGTAGACGCGAATGTAGGTGAGGCGACCGAAGAACGGGTGCGTCACGATCTTGAACGCGAGGGCCGCGAAGGGCTCGTCGCGGTCGGCGTGGCGCTCGATGACGACCTCTTCGTCCTTGGGGTCGTGCGCCTCGATGGCGGGCACGTCCAGGGGCGAGGGGAGGTAGTCGACGACGGCGTCGAGCATGGGCTGCACGCCGCGGTTCTTGAACGCCGAGCCGCACAGAACGGGGTAGACCTCGCTGGCGATCGTCATCTTGCGGATGGCGCCCTTGATCTCCTCGTGGGTGAGCTCTTCGCCACCGAAGTACTTCTCGAGCAGCGCGTCGTCGGACTCGGCGACGGTCTCGAGGAGCTTCTCGCGGTACTCCTGCGCCTTCTCGACGAGGTCGGCCGGGATCTCCTGGATCTCGTACTTGGCACCCATGGTGACATCACCCTTGGCGTCGCCGGGCCAGACCAGAGCGCGCATGTAGACCAGGTCGACGACGCCGACGAAGTCGTTCTCGGCACCGATCGGAAGCTGGATGACGAGGGGCTTGGCCTTCAGGCGGTTGACGATGGTGTCGACCGTGAAGTAGAAGTCGGCGCCCAGCTTGTCCATCTTGTTGACGAAGCAGATGCGGGGGACGTCGTACTTGTCGGCCTGACGCCACACGGTCTCGGACTGGGGCTCGACGCCCTCCTTGCCGTCGAAGACGGCGACGGCACCGTCGAGGACGCGGAGCGAGCGCTCCACCTCGACCGTGAAGTCGACGTGACCGGGGGTGTCGATGATGTTGATCTGGTTCTTTTCCCAGAAGCAGGTCACAGCAGCGGAGGTGATCGTGATGCCACGCTCCTGCTCCTGCTCCATCCAGTCGGTGGTCGCCGCACCATCGTGCGTCTCACCGATCTTGTGGTTGACGCCCGTGTAGAACAGGATGCGCTCGGTCGTCGTGGTCTTGCCGGCATCGATGTGCGCCATGATGCCGATGTTGCGGACCTTGTGCAGGTCGGTGAGCACGTCTTGTGCCACGGGTGTCTTCCTTACCTGTTGGGAGGTTGGTGCCGGGCCCATCGGAGGGTCCGCGACCGGGTTCGGTCACAGACCCTCCGCGGGTTTTACCAGCGGTAGTGCGCGAAGGCGCGGTTCGACTCGGCCATCTTGTGGGTGTCTTCGCGGCGCTTGACCGCGGCACCGAGGCCGTTCGAGGCGTCGAGGATCTCGTTCTGCAGACGCTCGGTCATCGTCTTCTCGCGACGACCCTTCGCGTAGCTCACGAGCCAGCGCAGCGCGAGGGTGTTCGCGCGGTGCGGCTTGACCTCGACGGGAACCTGGTAGGTCGAGCCACCGACGCGGCGGCTCTTGACCTCGAGGGTGGGACGGACGTTGTCGAGCGCCTTCTTGAGCGTGGCGACGGCGTCCTGGCTGTTCTTCGCCTCGACGCCGCGGAGAGCGTCGTAGACGATCGCCTCGGCGATGGACTTCTTGCCGTCGACGAGGATCTTGTTGACCAGCTGGGTGACGACGGGAGCGCCGTACACCGGGTCGTTGACGACGGGACGCTTCGGGGCGGGACCCTTACGAGGCATGGTTCTCAGCCCTTCTTCGCGCCGTAGCGGCTACGAGCCTGCTTACGGTTCTTGACAGCCTGGGTGTCGAGCGCACCGCGGACGATCTTGTAACGGACACCGGGGAGGTCCTTGACACGACCACCGCGGACGAGCACGAGCGAGTGCTCCTGCAGGTTGTGGCCCTCGCCGGGGATGTAGGCGGTGACCTCGGTGCCGTTGCGCAGCTTCACGCGGGCGACCTTGCGCATGGCCGAGTTCGGCTTCTTGGGGGTCGTGGTGTACACGCGGGTGCACACGCCGGCCTGCTGGGGGTTCGACTTCAGCGCGGGAGCCTTGGTCTTCGAGACCTTCGGCGAGCGGCCCTTGCGAACCAACTGCTGAATGGTTGGCACGTTCTCTCCTTGTTTGGCCGGGCGGTTCCTCTCGGACCGTCCGGGGTGCTGCACGGTGACAGCGGTCGTGTCTCCCCCGACACTTCGCGCATCTTGCGATTCGTGACGTGTCGGGCTCACGTGTGATCCACCGCACGTCAGAATGATCGGACGCGGTTGTGGTGGATATGCCGTGGGGGCGACCTGTTCGCAGATCGATCCCTGAGATGGTGCGAGCGTTGATCCGCACCCCCTGCCCGAAGGCATGACGCACGGCGCGCGTGAACGCACACCCGGTCAATGATACGTGGTGTTCGGGGGTGCGGGCAAACGTGGGGCGATCTCGCAGCACACGGTGCGCGACCGTCCGCGAGATCGCCGCGCTCAGCGGGCGAGCGCGAGGAAAACGGCCAGGGCTCCCGCGATCACGGCGACGGTCGTTCCGCCGATGACGAGCGGGGCGAGGGCGCCGCGACGCGAGGATCGGGCGCGCACGAGCGCGGGATCGCGCTCGGGACCGCCCCTCGGCGCGGGCGCGCTGCGTTGCACGCGAACAGCGTCGTCGATGCGAGGCCGGTACGTCTCGGCAGCGTCGGGGTCGGGGACGCGTGCGGGTCGCGGAGCGGTCGGAGCATCGTCGGCGGCTGGCGCAAGCCCGCGCGAGGAAGCATCTCGCGAGGGAAGCGCGTCGCGTGATCCCCGGGACCCCGGAGCCGTCTCGTGATCGTGCTGCACGGTCCGGGGCGAGCGCGCCGTCTCATCGACCTCGGTGCGGAGTCGCGGCGCGGTGTCGTCGTCCGCCGACGTTCCGCGCGCGGAGCGGACGGTGTCGTCGACGAACATGCGGGAACCGGGTGCGGTGTCATCGATCACCTCCGCAGCGACGGGCTGCTCCTCCCCGCCTCCGGCGTGGTCCACGCGAACGGTGTCGTCGTCTCCGCGACGCCGGGCGATCAGGGTGTCGTCATCGGCGCCTCCGGAACGGCGGCGACGGGCGACGACCGTCTCGTCGGCGTCATCCTGCTCGGAGTCGACGGGGGCCGTCGGCCAGGGCCGGAGTCGGCCCGCCCAGAGCGTGACCTCGTCGGGGTCGTCCGGCTTGTCGTAGGGGCCGCTCACGCGTCCCTCCGGGACAGCCGCACCTCCGCGTCACCCAGGAAGAACCGCTCACCGGCTTCGATCTCCTCCCCCGGAGGCGCCTCGATCTCGGTGCCCATGAGGGTCGCGAACAGCACTCCGTTCGTCGAGTCCAGGTCGGTGACGAACCACGTGTCCCCGCGGAGCTGGAGTCGCGCGTGGGTCTTGGACACCGTGCGCGTGTCATCGGAGATCGCCACGAGCTGTGCGTCGGGGAATGCGGTGTCGGCGGCGGGGCGGCGACCCACGATGACCACGGGCGACGTGAGGTGGATCGGGTCGCCGCTGGGCGGGACGAGCGCCCAGGGGATCCGGCGTCGACGAGCCACGACCGTGCGATCCAGGGCGTCGAGGTCGTCGTCGGCGTCCGGGTCGGCGGCGAACTCCGGCTGCGTGTACAGCGCGGCGACCGAGGTGCGCGCGGAGCGGGGGGCGCCGGCATCCGGAGCACCGGAGACGGCCGAGACCGCCTCGGACAGCTCGGGGAACTCGTCCGGAGTCACCTCGGCGTCGGTGGCGAGCGCCTCGGAGGCCGGCGGCGCCTCGGGGGCGGGACGCGTGAGAGGAGAATCCGACACCGGGGTATCGACGACCTCTGCCCGGCGCGGCGGCGCCCACGGCTCCGGCTGCGGGAACGTCTGCGCGGCGCGCGGCGCGGGCTCGACCTCGGACTCCGTCGGCGCGGGGGGCACCGCGGCGGCACCCCGCCCACGGAAGGGCAGACCCGGGGTCAGGGGGACCGTGGGCTGGAAGCCGTTGTCGTCGGGGTCGGACGAGGCGGGCGCCGCATCGGCGGTGCTGCGACGCGGAGCGGGGTCGCTCGCGTCGGCGCGAAGGGCATCGAGGACGTCGAACACGGACGTCGGGGGCGCGGCATCCGGAGCGCGGTCCTGCGCGCGAGGCGCGGCGGGGCGCTCGGACAGCGGGGCCTCGTCGTCGTGACGGGACGGCGCCCAATCCACGGCCGAGGGCACGGCGTCCGCCAGCGAACCGGAGGGAGCGGCGAAGGGGAGCACGACGGGCTCGGAGCGGGGTGAATCGTCGTCGGCTGCCGCGGCGGGGGGCTCGGGCGTCCAGCCCCCGACGAGGGGCACGTAGGGACCGGCGAAGTCCTGGCCCCGTCGCGACGGCGCGGAGTTCTCATCGACCGCGGACGAGCGGATCGCCTCGTGCCCGTACCAGCGCGTAGAACCGAAGCCGAGAACACTCGCCCACACGACCTGCAGGAGAACGCCGAGCACGGTCGTCCCGGCCCCGCGATCGAACCCGACGCTGATGCGATGCACCGCGACGGTGAAGACGATCACGAACGCGATCCCGCCGAAGAGCGGCACGAGGTTCAGAAGGATGAGCCAGGGCGAGAAGCCGCCGAGCTTCAGGATCGTGGCGCCGTTCACCACGGGGACCCAGGCCTTCCACGACGGCTCGCCGGTCTTGGCGAACATCGCCGACAGTGCCAGGGCGTACCAGACATAGAGGATGACGAACAGGACGGCGGTGGACAGCCCGAGGATGGCGCCGGTGGAATCGTTCATGTCGTGTCGCGCCGCCGTGGGGCGGGGCGCTTCCCCCTCTCGTCGCGGTGCGGCGGCCGTCGGCGCGTGGGGCGCGGGGCGAGGAACCGCAGGAACGATCTCAACGATACGGCCGCGAGCAGCCGCCGCCATCCGCCGCGCTGACGCGTGAGCGTGCGGCGTTCGGCATCGACGATCCGCCAGAACGCCGCGGCTTCGTCGGCCGTGACGGTCCGGGACGAGAAGACCGCGCGATCGGCCTCGTCCGCGAGACGTTCGCCCCCGGCTGTGCCCCACGCCGACACGAGCTCTCGGCGTGTGGATGCCGGCGGGAGTTCGCGACCCGCATCCACACCGGCGTCGACGTACTCGTCCCACCCACCGGCGATCGCGGCGCGAGGGTCGGGATCGCGACGGCGGCCGCGACGACGGATCACCTTCGCGATCACCACCGCAAGGAACGGGCCGAAAAGCACCAGGACGACGAGAAGCGAGAGCCCGGTGATCCGCAGGATGGGCCACAGCCAGGCGAGATCGAGACCGTCGTCCGCCCGGTTCTCATCGTCGAGGCTGTTGTCCTCCTGCAACGGAGCCGGCGGAACGACGTCGTCGACCGTGTCGGGGCGCACCTCGGTGACGTTCTCGGGGTCGCGCTGCTCGGTGACCTCGAGGCTCGGCGACTGCTCCCGCTGCGGGGTGACGTCGATCGCCGCCCACTGTCCATCGGTGCCCTGTACCTCGGTCCACGCGCTGAGGTCTTCGGCACGGCAGATCCCGGCGTCGCACGTCGGGAGCGCGGGATCCGCGGACGTCAGTCGCGCGCCGACGACGACGCGCGCGGGGAAGCCCAGCTCGCGGGCGATCAGGGCGACGGCGACGGCGAACTGCTCGTCGTCGCCGACGGCGGCGACATAGTTTCCGGATGCCGCGGCCCGAGGGTCGTCCTCCCGGTCGAGCAGGCGCTGGAACATCGTCTCGATGCGGGCCAAGGAGTGACCGGACGCGCTCGGCTGCACCTGATAGCCCGAGAGATCGGTCGCCCACTTCGGGAGTGCGGAGCCCGCGGCCGGCGCCAATCCGTGGCTGAGGTACCCGCGCTCCCGCAGCAGCTGCACGAGGGAAGCGAGCGCCGCCCCGCCGTCGCCGGTCGCGTGCTCGTCGACCCACCGGCGGAGGTTCTCGCCGCCCGAGACACCGCCGGGAGCGCCGGGAGGAGTCAGGCTCGCGACGTCCACCGCGGCGGTCTCGGTCCCCGTCACCCGGTAGCGGTCGCCCGGCTCGAGCCCGCCGTCGGCGATCTGCACGCCCGCCTCTGCGGCGGAACTGTAGTAGAACCGGTCGGCCAGCTGGTTCGCCCGGTCGCCGGCGAAGGTGGCTTGACTGAGGCTTCCCGCCGTCGGCATCCAGATTCCGCCGAGGTCGCCGATCTCGATCTCGGCGTCGATCGGACGCCCCTCGCCCGACGGCAGTCGCGACGGGACGCGGACGAAGCGCCCCTCGCCCGTGCCCGAGGAGCGGAAGATCTCTCCGTCGTAGGAGTCGAGCGTGGCGACGCGGATGCGGTCGGGCAGGGCACCGTCGCCGTTCACCTGGAACAGCACGTCGTCGACGCGGGCGTCCGAGAACATCGCCCGGTACGAGGACAGCGGACTCACCGCCTCCGCGATCTGCCGCTCCGGACCCGTGGCCGACCGCAGCACGCGACGGTCGGCGTCGGCAGCCGCCCACGGGACCACGGCGACGGTCGCGAGAGCGGCGACGAGGATCATGCCCGCCCCGGTGAGGGCGCGACGCCGATCCGTCCGCGATCGCCGCGTGCTCGACGCGACCGTCGCCAGGGCGGTGGCACGACGGAGAGACCGGACCCGCTCGTCGTGGGCCCGCCACGCGAGCCAGAGCACCGCGGAGAGCAGCGCCGCCAGCCCCACCGCGGTCTCGATCGGCGCGGGCAGCGACAGCGGACCCCACACGAGCGGCGAGCTCGGGGACGTCCGCCCGAAGAACAGACCGAACCCGGTCATGAGCAACCCGCTCACGACGGCGGCCGTCGATCGCCGATCGGTCCGCACGGCGAGGGAGAGCGTGAGCACGGTGCCGACGAGGAAGACCACGAGGGCGGGCACGAGCAGGTTGCGGTAGTCGCCCACCGGGAGGTCGACGGTGACCAGGTCCTTCCAGGCCACGAGGACGCCCGCGGATGCCTCGCCGATGCCCCGCAGGATCTCGAGCGGCCCCCCGAGCCGCGACGGGACGGCGAGCGGCACGCACAGCACGAGGAACGCGACGACCGTCGCGGCCGCCGTGATCCACCCACCGCCTCGGCGCCAGGTCACGAGCGCGACGATCAGCGCCGCCGCGAAGGCGGACACGACCACGAGCACGAGGAAGGACCGCGAGGCGTAGACCGGCCAGGCGGCGACAGCGGCGAGCGCGACCGTCACGAGCGTGTAGAGCGCGGCGGCGACGACGCGCCCCGGATGCCGGGCGGCGGTCACGAGGTCGCTCCCCGCACGAGGAGCCCGGAGAGATCGTCGAGGGTGCCGATGGTCAGGACGGTCAGGCCGGCGATGCTCTCCATGCGCGGGTGCGCACGCTCGTCGCACACGACGGCCGCGACCGCGGTGTCGGCGGGGAAGGCCAGCGCGGCCTGACGCAGGTGCGCGACGGGAACCCGGGAGCCGACGACGACGAACGCGATCGAAAGACGCTCGTTCGATTCGGATGCCAGGCGGCAGACGTCGGAGACCGGCATGGTGTTGTCATAGCGCTCGAGGGCGCTGAATCCGTCGAGCATCTGTCGCGGAGTGATCGTCGGCACGTGACGGATCGCGCGCAGACGGCCCTTGACGACGCGCGGGATCTCGGAGCCCGTGACGATGTCGATGTCGCGGGCGTCGCGGACGGCGCGAAGCCCGAGCGACGCCGCGGCGGCCACGGCGAGCTCGTACTCGTCGGCGTCGAGGTACTCCTGCGAGGCGGCTCCGAGAACGACGGCCATGCGGGAGCGGCGCGATTCCTCGTACTGACGGACCATCAGTCGGCCGGTCTTGGCCGTGGACTTCCAGTGGACCTGCCGCTGCGAGTCGCCCGGCGCGTACTCGCGGATGGCGTGGAACGACATGTCGGCGTCGACGAGGCGACGGGTCGCGTTGCCCTCGAGGTCGCGCACGAGACCGGCGCTCGTGGAGGGAAGGGCGACCGTGCGGGGGTGGACGAACAACTCGTGCGCGTCGTCGAAGTCGTGCTCTCGGCGCAGGAGCCCGACGGGATCGCTGCGGACGGTCGTGACCGGACCGACACGGACGATGCCGCGCGGCAGCGGCGGGATCTCGAGCGCCTCGGTGACGCTCTGCCCCGGACGAAGGAGCGGGACCCCGAACTCCACGAGGCCCTGCCCGACGGGGATGTCGAGGCGCCCGGGGAGCGCCACACGCGAGCTCTCGTTGTGCACGACGATCTCGCCCGTCACACCGTGACCGGCCACGACGCGCTCACGCGCGAGGGTCAGATCGACGGCGTAGGCGCGGGCACCGAAGAGGAAGGGCACGCTCATGAGCAGCAGAAGGAGTGCGGCGCTGCCGGCGACCATCCACTCGACCCAACCGAAGACGACGCCGAGCAGCAGGCCCCCCGTCGCGGCGAGCGTCACGACGGCGCCCGCCGGGCGCACGGTGCGCCCCGCCCATCGCGTCGCCGTGACGGCGGCATCCGTCGTGACGCGCCACGCCTCGGCGACGCGCACGACGGCGCGCACGATCCGCCGCTCGCGCCGCGTCGAGGTGGACGTGATCGAGGTGCGCGAGCCGGTGACGGCCGTGCCGGCGGACGTGCGCGTCAACCGCGACTCGGTGAGGTTCACCTCCGGCATGGGCGAATTCCCCTCGCAACGGAGGTCATCGCGCGCGCTCGCTCTCGCGCTGCGTGGGCGGTGCGACGTCGAGGAGCACCTGCCCGATGACCGCCTCCGCGGTCACCCCGTCGAACTCGGCCTCGGGGTGCAGGATGAGCCGGTGCGAGAGCACCGCCACGGCGAGCGCCTTCACATCGTCGGGGGTCGCGTACGTGCGGCCCTGCGCGGCGGCGCGGGTACGGGTGGCCCGGGTGAGGGCCAACGCCCCGCGAATGCTGACGCCGAGGCGCACCTCGTCGGCGGAGCGCGTGGCATCCACGAGCCGGGCGATGTAGTCGAGGACGAGGGCGTCCACGTACACGGTGGCCGCGAGGTCGGCCATTCCGACGAGAGCCTGCGGGGTGACGATCGGGCGGAGGTCTGCCGTCGAGACCGCGGCTCCGTCGAGGATGCGCACGGTGGCGGCGTGATCGGGGTAACCGAGCGAGGTCCGCAGGAGGAAGCGGTCGAGCTGCGCCTCGGGGAGGCGATAGGTGCCCGCCTGCTCGACGGGGTTCTGCGTCGCGAGGACGAGGAAGGGCACGCCGACCTCGCGCGACACTCCGTCGATGGTGACCCGCCCCTCTTCCATGACCTCGAGCAGGGCCGACTGCGTCTTCGGGCTCGCCCGGTTGATCTCGTCGGCGAGCACGATGTTGGCGAAGACGGGCCCGGCGTGGAACTCGAATCGCCCCGTCTTCTGGTCGTACACCGTGATGCCGGTGATGTCGCCCGGCAGCAGGTCGGGCGTGAACTGGATGCGGGTGTTCGTCCCCTGCACCGACTGGGCGACCGCGCGCGCGAGCGAGGTCTTCCCGGTACCCGGCACGTCCTCGAGGAGGACATGCCCGTCGCTCAGCATCGCGGTCAGCACGAGCTCGACCACGTGCCTCTTACCGAGCACGGCGCGCTCGACGTTGTCGGCGATCTGCGAGAACGTCTGCGCGAACCAGGTCGCCTGCTCCTGGGTGATCGTCATGTCGGTGGGTCTCTCTCTGGGGGATGGATGCGGGGGGATGGATGCCGGGGGCCGGACTACGCGGGGATCGGTGCTTCGCGGGTCGAGGCTCGGCGGGTCAGGGCTTCGTCGGGGTTCCGGGCGAGCAGGAGCCCGACACGGTGAGCGTCGCCGCGTCGAGTCCCCACCCCTGGGCGGACCAGTCGACGGTGACGACGACATTCTCGACGCGCTCCGCGCCCACGGGGACGCGATCGCTGCCTTCGGCGCGCGGCACGACCGCTCCGTTCCCATCACGGAAGACCGCGTTCGAGGTGTCGACCTTCAGGACCGCCTTGTCGTTGCTGGAGCTCGTCACGATGTCGAGCTCGTCGCCGGCGACGCACGAACGCACGTAGGCGGAAGCCTGCACCTGATAGGGCGCGCTGCCGTCGGCGGGAGTGACGCGTCCGGTCTCGGACTTCGTGCCCCACAACTCGTGCTCGAAGTAGACGCCGATACCCGGGTCGCTGTCGAAGACCGTCGACCTGTTGTTGTCGAAGTTCGTGTACTTGGGCACGTTGTTGCGCGGGGGCTTGTTTCCGGCCTGGATCGTTTCGTCGATCCGCCAGCGCGCGATCGCGCGACCGCCATCACGATCGAGAATCGGCTCCGCGTCGACGCGGAACGTGTACCCCTGCGGCGCCGCGCGATCCTGATCGACCCGCTTCGTGTCGGTCACGGGGGCGGCCGAGCCGTACGTCTTGCCCTGGTAAACCGAGTCGACGCAGGCGGTGAAGGTGTACTCCTCGCCGTCCTTCTTGCCGGGGAACTCACGGCGTGCGCCGTCATCGCCCGTCCGGCAGTTCGTCCCCTCGACGATGCCGAAGCGCAGCTCGGAATCAGTGCCGTTCGGATCGGCGGTCGCTTGGGCCATGATCGTCGCCGACCCGTCGGACGCCGTGCGCGAGGTGAGGGTCAACGCGAGCCCGGTCGGTTTGCCCACGCCGTGGGCGCGGAAGGTCAGGACGCCGCCCTCGACCGAGCCGCCGAGGCCGGCGGGGACGTCGAAGCGCGACAGCGGCGTGACGCGGACTTCCGTCGACGCGTTGCTGCCGACGCGGAAGCCCTTGATCGGCACGTCCTGCTGGTTGCGCCCGACCGAGACGGTCTGCGTCTCGCCCGTGCTGCTCCGGATCTGGAGAGACCCCGTCTCGGCGGCATCCACTCCTCGCACGAGGAGGTCGACGACGTTGCCGGAGCCGTCGTCCGTGACGGTCGGGGTCCAGTCCACGCTGTCGGGGCGCGGCGGCGGGTCGTACGCCCACGCGGTCGTGCGCACGGAACCGCGCGATTCGCCCACGTCATTGACGGCGGTGACGACGTACTCGCGCTGGTCGCCGTTCGGGGCGGAGACGGTGGGGCAGCCGCCGTCCGGCGCGCAACGGGCGACGATGTCGCCGCGGTATCGCACGACGAAGCCGGTGAGCCCGGGGTATGCGCGCCGCGCCTCCCCCGCGTCGACGCGGAGCGTGAGCGAGCCGTCGGCGTACGCGGACTGGCGGACGCTCGCCGGGGTGCGCGGGTAGCCCTGGAGGTCGAGCACGACGCGCGCGTCGCGGGGACCCGCGGTGCTGCGCCCCTGGGCGTCGCGCAGGGTCACGCTGGCGGCGCAGGTCGCACCGGGGGCGTCGCCGGTCCAGGATGCCGCGATGCTCGTCGCCGAGGCCACCGCGAAGCTCACGCCCGTGCAGGTTCCCGTCGACCGGACGCCGACCACCTCGAGCGGTGTGCGCGGGAGCGGGTTGACCTCTCCGTCAGCGCCGATCACCTCGATCGTGCACGAGGAACCGTCGGCCTGCGAGCACTGGCGCGAGGTGGTGCCGCCCTGCGGGAGGGTCGACGGAGCTGCTCCGACGCGAAGGAGGAGACGGGCGGGAGCCACCGCGTTGTGACTCGTCACCGTGATGATGGCCGCGTTCTCGCTTCCCGGAATGGCGCGATCAGCACCGGTCACGGTGACGGTCGAGCCGTCGAGCGTGACGGACGAGAACGCCGACCCCGAGTACTCGAGCGCGTAGCGGATGCTGTTCCAGTCCTCGCGGCCCAGCTGCCACGAGGTCATGTTGCGCAGGTCGAAGGTCGCGGTCTCGCCCGGCCCGACCGTGAGCGAGCCGGGGCGAAGCTCGGGCTGCGGGTCGCGCGCCACGATGCCGATCGGGACGGAGAGGAGCGTCCACTCCTGCGTCCCCGCGATGCGCACCGGAACGATGCAGGCATCGGCCCACGGTGACCCGGTCCCGGCTTCGTAGGTCACCCGGGAGCCCGACACCGTGCACCGCGCCTCGGCGCGCGCGCCGGTCGTGGTGGCCTCGGTGCCGACCTCGAGGGTGGCGCGCCGAGGAAGGGCGACGAGGGATGCCATGTCGAACTCGACCGACGACAGCTCGTCGACGCGCTGCGCCGAGTTGGGACGCAGGGCGAGCGTCACGTCGTCGTCACCGGGGACGCGGAGGAACGCGTAGGTCGTGACCTCGGAGCCGCCGACCGTGCCCGTGACCGCGAAGGGGATGATGCGGCGCGTCGCCGGCAGATCCCCCGAGATGCGTCGCCCGTCGACGCGGACGTCGGACGGATTCCCCCACAGCGAGACCCTCAGGTCGCTCACGTCGCCGCCCGACCACGTGGCGCGACCGGCGAGAACGTCGACCCCCGTCGTGAAGTCGTCGCGGTCCTCGAGGGTGAGCGCCGTGTCGGCCACGACCGGATAGTCGGGCACGCTCTCGCGAACGACCTTGACGACGATGAGTCCTCGCCCGGTGTTCCCGGAATCGGATGCCACGTCGTAGAGGAACGACATCGTCGCGGGGGCGTCTCCCGCGCGGATCACCACCCCGGTGTCGGTGACCGACTCGACCCGCTCGGCCAGGCGCGCGTACTCGGGGTTGTCCTCGCCGTCGACGAGTTTCTCGGGGAGGTCGGGACGCACACCGGTGAGCGTCAGACGACCCTGCGTGGGATCGATGTCGTTCGCGAGCGGGCTCACGCGGAGCCGGCTGTCTGCGCCCGCCTGCACCTGGACGTAGTCGGTGAAGGTGATGGGGCTCGGGTTCGCCTGGGCATCCAGGACGCCGATGCGCACGGTGCCCTCGCCCGTGGCGCCGGCAGTGTCGGAGACGCGGTAGCGGAACGACACCTGGCCACGATCCCCGGGCACGGACGCGTAGACGAGAGAAAGTCCGTCGGGAGAGATCGACGCGGTCCCGCGATCGGGTTGGCTGACGATCCGGTCGAGCATCACC
>NZ_JARHXC010000269.1:0-2422 GCF_029222405.1 Microbacterium sp. Kw_RZR3
GGTCGGCCATGCGCCCAGGCTATCGGGACTGCGGGGGTGTGCAACCTTGGGGATGCCGCAGAGTCACGGACGAAACCCGCAAGCGGCCATCGCGACGACCACCGAATTATCTTGACATCAAGAGACTTTGCCGAGGTGCGATAGGCTGAAACCACACCCTGGCCGCCTCTACGGAGAGATCTGACGTGCCCGATTCCACCATCATCTACACGTACACCGACGAGGCGCCGGCTCTCGCCACCGCGTCGTTCCTGCCCATCGTGCAGGCCGTCACGAAGCAGGCGGGGGTCGACGTCGAGACCCGCGACATCTCGCTCGCCGGCCGCATCCTCGCGGCCTTTCCCCAGCGCCTCACCCCTGAGCAGCAGGTGGGCGACGCGCTCGCCGAGCTCGGCGGTCTCGCGACGCTGCCCGAGGCGAACATCATCAAGCTGCCGAACATCTCGGCATCCATCCCGCAGCTCAAGGCCGCGATCGCCGAGCTCCAGTCGCAGGGCTACGACATCCCCGACTACCCGGACGAGGCGTCGAGCGTCGAAGACAAAGACGTGCGCGCGCGCTACGACCGCATCAAGGGCTCCGCGGTGAACCCCGTGCTGCGCGAGGGCAACAGCGACCGTCGTGCCCCCCTCGCCGTGAAGAATTACGCCAAGAAGCACCCGCACCGCAACAAGCCGTTCGGCGAGGGCTCGAAGACCCGCGTAGCCACGATGGGCCACGACGACTTCTTCTCGAACGAGAAGTCGGTCGTGATCGCCGACGACGACGTCCTGTCGATCCAGCACGTCGCCACCGACGGCACCGTGACGACGCTCAAGGAGGGACTGAAGGTCCTCCAGGGTGAGATCGTGGATGCCACCTTCCTCTCGGCCGCGGCCCTCGACGCGTTCCTCGCGGACACGCTCGAGCAGGCGAAGGCCGACGACGTGCTCTACTCGGTGCACCTCAAGGCCACGATGATGAAGGTCAGCGACCCGATCATCTTCGGCCACGTCGTGAAGGCCTTCTTCGCCGATGTCTTCGACCGTCACGGCGACGCCCTCGCGGCCGCCGGTCTGACCCCCAACGACGGTCTCGGCTCGATCCTCGCGGGTCTGGCGAACGTCGAGGGCGGCGACGCCATCGCCGCCGAGATCCGTGACGCCCTGGCATCCGGCCCCCGCCTGTCGTACGTCAACAGCGACAAGGGCATCACCAACCTGCACGTTCCGTCCGACGTGATCGTGGATGCCTCGATGCCGGCCCTCGTGCGCAACGGTGGCAAGCTGTGGGGCGTCGACGGGGGAGAGGACGACACCCTCGCCGTCATCCCCGACTCGTCGTACGCCGGTGTCTACCAGGCGACCATCGAGGACGTCATCGCCAACGGCCCGCTCGACCCGGCCACGATCGGTTCGGTGCCGAACGTCGGGCTCATGGCGCAGGCCGCCGAGGAGTACGGCAGCCACGACAAGACCTTCGAGATCGCCGCGCCCGGCCGCGTGCAGGTCGTCGCCTCGAACGGCGATGTGCTGCTCGAGCACGAGGTGAGCACGGGCGACATCTGGCGCGCGACGCAGACCAAAGACGTGGCTGTGCGCGACTGGGTGAAGCTCGCCGTGACCCGCGCCCGCGCGACCGGTGTCCCGGCCGTGTTCTGGCTCGACGAGAACCGCGCCCACGACCGCAACCTCATCGCCAAGGTCAACGAGTACCTCGCCGACCACGACACCGAAGGCCTCACGATCGAGATCCTCGCCCCCGCCGAGGCCACGACGTACTCGCTCGAGCGCATCCGCCGCGGCGAGGACACGATCTCGGTCACCGGCAACGTGCTGCGCGACTACCTCACCGACCTGTTCCCGATCCTCGAGGTGGGCACGAGCGCCAAGATGCTCTCGATCGTTCCGCTGCTCGCGGGCGGTGGCCTGTTCGAGACCGGTGCCGGCGGCTCCGCCCCCAAGCACGTGCAGCAGCTCGTCGAGGAGGACTACCTCCGCTGGGACTCGCTGGGCGAGTTCTTCGCTCTCGCCGCGTCGCTCGAGCACCTCGCCGACACCACGGGCAACGAGCGCGCTCGTGTCCTCGCCGAGACCCTGGATGCCGCGACCGGCACGTTCCTCGAGAACGACAAGTCGCCCGGTCGCGCCCTCGGCACGATCGACAACCGCGGCAGCCACTTCTACCTCGCCCTGTACTGGGCGCAGGAGCTGGCGAAGCAGACGAAGGATACCGACCTCGCCGCGGTCTTCGCGCCGGTTGCCGAGAAGCTGGCGGCCGAGGAGCAGACCATCGTGTCCGAGCTCAACGCGGTCCAGGGCCATCACGCCGAGATCGGTGGGTACTACCGTCCCGACACCGCGCTTGTCGAGAAGGTCATGCGCCCGTCCGCGACGCTGAACGCGGTGGTCGACGCGCTGCGCTGAGCCGCTCACACGCTGAA
>NZ_JARHXC010000026.1:0-351 GCF_029222405.1 Microbacterium sp. Kw_RZR3
ACTCCGCAGGACGGCACGGCATACGCACGCCGGCACCCACGGCGACCCGGGCGTACCGTCACGCGGAGTCCCGGGCCGCGACGCGTACCGTCCCGCGGAGTCCCGGGCCGCGACGCGTACCGTCCCGCGGTGTCCGGGGCGAAACGCCGAGGCCGCGGCATCCGCAAGCGGCGGGTCGCGGCTCAACTCCGCACGACGGCACACCACACGCACGCCGGCACCCACGGCGACCCGGCCGTACCGCCACGCGGAATCACGGCGCCGCGACGCGTACCGTCACGCGGAGACCGGGGCTAAACGCCGAGGCCGCGGCATCCGGAACCGGCGTGTCGCGGCTCAACTCCGCACGAC
>NZ_JARHXC010000270.1:0-10145 GCF_029222405.1 Microbacterium sp. Kw_RZR3
GGTCGGGGCCGTGCCCTCGGGGCCGCGCCCTCGGGGCCGTGCCCTCGGGGCCGTGCGCTCGGGCGGTGCGGTCCAACGCGGGCCGCGCGCGGCGACGGCGACGCGACCCGCACCGGTCGCCCTGCTCCGCGGTCAGGCCGAGAACGCCGCGCGGAAGGCGTCCAGCGCCCGGTCCGGACCGGCGCTGGCCCACCCCTCCAGGCCGATCACGCCGTCGTACCCGAGGCGGCGCAGTTCGGCCGCGATCGCTTCATAGCGGATCTCGCCCGTCCCGGGCTCGCAGCGACCGGGCACGTCGGCGACCTGGATCTCCCCCACCCACGGCAGGCAGCGCCGCACGAGCTCGATCAGGTTCCCCTCGCCGATCTGCGCGTGGTACAGGTCAAGGTTCATCCGCATCGCCGGCGAGTCGACGGCGCGCACGAGCGCGAAGGTGTCCGCGGCGCGCGCGAACGGCGTGCCGGGGTGATCGACCTCGAGGTTGAGGTTCTCGAGCGTGAACACGCGGCCCGCGCGTTCGCCCATCTCGGCAAGACGGCCGAGCGTCTGCGTGGCCACCTCCCACTGCATCGGCAACATGTCGGCGCCCGGACGCACGGGCTGTCCCGTGGCATCCAATCCCGTTCCGTGCAGGTTCAGCCGGGGCGCATCGATCACGTCGGCGGCGCGCAGCGACAGCTCAGCCGTGCGCAGCAGCTCGGCGATTCCGTCGTCGGTGACGAGGTCGCCGCGCAGGTATCCGGTCATCGACGAGAACACGGCCCCCGTCGCCGTGAGGGCGGGAAGGTCTTTCGTGCTCCAGTCCCAGATCTCGACCTCGAACCCGCGTTCGTGCAGACGCGCCACGCGCTCCACGAACGGCAGGTCGACGAAGAGCATCTCCGCGGATGCCGCGAGGCGGTACCCCGCCGGCGATGCCGGAACCCCGACGGTGGCCGTCGGGCGCGGCCCGCCCATCAGCTCAGGTCGACCGCGACGACGACGCGCTCTTCGGCGGAGCGCTGCGCGGCGTCGGCGAGCAGCAGTGCCGCACGGCCGTCATCGAAGGTGGGGCTGGTCGACGCCCCGCCGCGGGCGAGCGCGATGAACTCGCGCAGCTCGGCGCGGTACGAGGGCGTGTAGCGCGTGACCATCGCCGACTCGAAGGGGCGGTGCGTGTCGACGCCCGAGGTGTTCGAGACCCGCACGAGGCTCGTGCCCTGGTTGCCGACGTCGAGCGTGCCCGTGCTGCCGAAGACCTCGATGCGCTGGTCGTAGCCGACCGTGCTGTGCCGGGAGTTGATGATCGTGGCGACCGCGCCGCCGGCCGCCCGCAGGACCGTCACGGCCGTGTCGAAGTCGCCGTGCTCGCGGGCACCGGGGTCGAAAGTGGTGGAGCCGGTGGCCTGCACCTCGACGATGTCGCCGAGGAAGAAGCGGGCCATGTCGAAGTCGTGGATCGTCATGTCGCGGAAGATCCCGCCCGACACCGCGATGTACGACGCGGGGGGCGCGGCCGGGTCGCGGCTGATGATGGTCAGCTGCTCGAGCTCGCCGATCTCGCCCGCGGCGAGCCGCGCCCGCGCCTCGGCGAACGCCGGGTCGAAGCGCCGGTTGAAGCCCAGGGCCACGGGGACGCCCGACGCCGCGACGGTCGAGCGCAGCGCCTCGACGCGCGCGATGTCGAGGTCGATCGGCTTCTCGCACAGCACGGGCAGCCCCGCCTCGACGGAGCGCGCGATGAGGTCGACGTGCGTGGGGGTGGGCGAGGCGACGAGGATCGCGTCGACACGTCCGGGCACGAACAGGTCGTCGGCGGTGTCGGTGGCCTCACCGCCGAACTGCGCGGCGATGCTGCGCGCGCCCTCGACGAAGGGGTCGGCCACCCACGCGAGGGTCGCGTCGGGGTCGGCGGCGATGCTGGCGGCGTGCACCTGGCCGATGCGGCCGGTACCGATGAGTCCGAAGCGGAGGGGCGAAGAGGTCACGGAAGAGGTCCTGTCTGTGGAGAGGGGAAGCGGGGCGGACCGGTCACGCCCAGGGGCGCAGGGCCTCGCGGTTGAGGGTCTGGTCGCGGGTGCGATCGGCGCGGAAGGCGTCGATCGAGACGTCGGGGGCGTTGAGCACATCCTGCTCCACGACGATCCACCCGTCGAAGCCGCGGCGGTCGACGGCATCCATCACCGCCGCCAGGTCGATGTCGCCCCGGCCGAACGCGACGAACGAGCCCGACGACCACACCTCGGCCATGCCCCCGCCCGCGGCGAGCACGCGACGGAGCTCGGCGAGGTCGACGTCCTTGAGGTGGAGGTGGTTGATGCGCCCGCCCCAGCGATCGACGGCGGCGACGGGGTCTCCCCCGGCGATGAAGAGGTGGCCGGTGTCGAGGGTGAGATCGACGTCGGTGCCGGCGAGGAACGCGTCGATCTCGACGGGCGACTCCACGAAGGTGCCCGCGTGATGGTGGAACGTCGGCTCGAACCCGGCGTCGCGCACGATGGTCGCCGCGCGTCCCACGTTCTCGTGCAGTCGGTGCGCGCGATCGGCATCGACGGGGTCGACCTCCGCCCCGCGGCCCGGGTTGCCCGCTCGCTCGGGCGATCCCGCGTCGGCGAGCGTGGGCAGCGGCAGGCGGTCGGGGCCGAGCTCGGCGGCATCCGCGAAGAGTCGGAGAGCCTCGTGCAGATCGGGAAGGGATGCCGTGAACGCCTCGTCGTCGGAGAAGGGCAGCTGCACCCATCCCCCGGCGAGCTGCAGGTCGAAGCGGGTCAGGCGCGCGCGCAGGTCGGCACCCCGACCGAGGAAGCCCACCGGACCGAGGTCGATGCCGCGGTAGCCCGCCGCCTGCAGTGCCGCGCCCATCTCGTCGGCGCTGACCGTGTCCGCGCCTTCCGGGGTCAGCTCGAACACTCCGAAGCTCACGGGAGCCCCCGCGACGGTCGCCTTCATTCGTCGTCTCCGATCCGGTCGCCCAGCAGCGGTCGCTGCGCCGTGACCTGTCTGTCGTAGGTGTCGCGCGCGGCGCGCGTGCTGTCGATGCTCGACACGGCCGCGACCGGCACGTCCCACCACCCGTCGTTGTCGGGGGCGTAGATGTGCGGGTCGCTGTTGATGTGGATGAAGGTCGACCGCTCCGACGCCTTCGCCGTGGCGATCGCCTCCGAGAGCGCGGTGATCGCGTCGGCGCCCGGGTCGATCTCGATGACGTCCATGCCGTAGCTGCGGGCGTTCAGGGCGAGGTCGACGGGCAGCACCGTCTCGCCCTGGAAGTTGCGCTCGGCGTCGTCGTACACGCGGTACTTCGTGCCGAAGCGCTCGGAGCCGACCGTCTCGGAGAGGTGCCCGATCGAGGCGTAGCCGTGGTTCTGGATGAGGATGACGATGATCTTCAGCCCCTCGGCGACCGCGGTGAGCAGCTCGGTGTGGAGCATGAGATAGGAACCGTCGCCGACCATGACGATCACGTCGCGGTCGTCGCCGTCGGCGAGCAGCCCGCGCTTGACGCCCAGGCCCCCGGCGATCTCGTACCCCATGCACGAGAACGCGTACTCGACGTGGTACCCGAGCGCGTCGCGCACGCGCCACAGCTTGTGCAGGTCGCCCGGGAGCGAACCCGCGGCCTGCACGATCACGTCGCGCGGCGCGCTGGCGGCCTGCACCGCGCCGATGATCTCGGGCTGGCCGGGGAGAGTCAGCCCCGACGGGGCGAAGGCCTCGTCGACGACGGCATCCCATTCGCCCTTCTCGCGCGCGATGGTCCGGGCGTACGCCTCGTCGACCCGGTGTCCGGCGAGGGCGTCGGCCAGGGCGACCAGGGCCTCGCGGGCGTCGGCGATCACGGGCAGCTGAGAGCCGTGCTTGTACGCGTCGAAGGCTGCGACGTTGACGTTGACGAACGACACGTCGGGATTCTGGAACGCCGTGCGCGAGGCGGTGGTGAAGTCGCTGTAGCGCGTACCGATGCCGATGACGAGGTCGGCCTCGGCCGCACGGCGGTTGGCGGCGAGGCTCCCGGTGGCCCCGACGCCGCCGAGGTACTGGGGGTGGTCCCAGGGCAGCGAGCCGCCGCCGGCCTGCGTGGTGCCGACGGGGATGCCGGTGGCCTCGACGAACGCGCGCAGGGCGTCTTCGGCGGTGGAGTAGATCACGCCGCCGCCGGCGACGATGAGCGGCTTCTTCGCCCGGCGGATCGCGGCGACGGCGCGCTCGAGCGGACCGCGCTCGGGCACGGGCCGACGCACGTGCCACTCGCGGTCCTGCAGGAACTCCACGGGCACGTCGAGCGCCTCGGCCTGCACGTCCTCGGGGAGGGCGATCGTGACGGCGCCGGTCTCGGCGGGGTCGGTGAGGACCCGCATCGCCGCGAGGGCGATCGAGTACAGCTGCTCGGGCCGCTGCACGCGGTCGAAGAAGCGCGACAGCGGACGGAACGCGTCGTTGACGGTGAGCCCGATGTCCCACGGCTGCTCCAACTGCTGCAGCACGGGGTCGGCCACGCGCGTGGCGAAGGTGTCGCTGGGCAGCAGCAGGGCGGGCAGGCGGTTGGCCGTCGCCAGAGCCGCGCCCGTGAGCATGTTCGCCGCCCCCGGACCCACGGATGCCGCGGAGGCGTAGGTGCCGCGACGGCGGTGCACGCGCGCGTAGCCGACGGCCTGGTGCACCATGGCCTGCTCGTTGCGCGCCTGATAGTAGGGCATGAGGTCGGGCTCGTCGACGTTGAGCTGCTTGAGCGCCTGGCCCACGCCCGCGACGTTGCCGTGCCCGAAGATGCCGAAGACGCCGGGGATCGTGCGTTCGCGGATGTCGCCGTCCACGGTCCACTGGTGGGCGAGGAACTCCACGAGCGCCTGGCTGACCGTCATCCGTCTCGTTGCACCCATCAGGAGGAGCCCTTCTCGTCGTCGGTGTACGGGAGCCGGTCGTCGAACGACTGCCCCGTCCAGGTGTCGCGCACCCAGGCGTGCGCGGGATCGTCGCTGATGAGCCACGCCCGTTCGGGGTCGGGACCCGCCATGACGTTCAGGTAGTAGAGGTCGTAGCCGGGGGCGGCGACGGCCGGACCGTGGTAGCCGTAGGGCACGAGGGCGATGTCGCCGGTGCGCACCATCGCGTTGATGTCGATCTCGCCCGCGGGCGAGGAGTAGGTGCTGAACATGCCGAACGCGCCGTCGGCGGCGGCATCCGATCCGCCCACGGGGGCGGTCTCGAAGTAGTAGATCTCCTCCAGGCGCGACTCGTGGCCGGGGAGGTGCTCGTCGTGCTTGTGCGGCGGGTACGACGACCAGTTCTCGGCGGGCGTGATGACCTCGCACACGATGAGCCGCGCGGCGTCGAGGGCGTCGGGGGTGCCGAAGTTGTGCACCTGACGGCTGGAGCGTCCGGCTCCGCGCAGCTCCACGGGGATGCTCGCTGCGGGGATGTGCACGGTGGGCTTGTCGACGTCGGTCGGCGACGTCGCGATCGCCACGCGACCGACGCCCGAGAGGCGCGCGGTCTCGGCGACCGAGACGTAGAGCACGTCGGTCGGACCGGCGAACACCGACGCGCGTCCGGCGAGGCGCGTCTCGGTCGTGTGTCCGTCGCGCGTGTGCGCGACCGTGAACGCCCCCGCGAGCGGGACGACGATGCTCTCGACCCCCGCGGGCAGATCGAGGGCGTCCGTCGCGGTCAGCTCCGCGATCCGGATGCCGGTGTGCGCCCACCCGGGCGTCTGCGCGTCGACGACGCTCTGCCACCCGGGCCGGGCGAGGTCGCCGCGGCGGTGGAACCACCGTTGGTTCATCGTGCTCGTGTCCTTATCAGGAAGGGGGCGGGAGGGATGCCACGTCATCCGGCGCGTGGCATCCCTGCCGGGGTGTCAGTCGTTCTGCGGGAAGCCGAGGTTGATGCCGCCGTGGGTGGCGGGGTCGAGCCAGCGGCTGGTGACGGCCTTCTCGCGGGTGAAGAAGTCGAAGCCGTGGACACCGTAGGCCTTGGCGTCGCCGAAGAGCGACTTCTTCCACCCGCCGAAGGAGTGGTACGCCACGGGCACCGGGATCGGCACGTTGATGCCGATCATGCCCACCTGGACCTCGTTCTGGAACCGGCGCGCGGCTCCCCCGTCGTTGGTGAAGATGGCGGTGCCGTTGCCGAACTCGCCGCTGTTGATGAGGGCGAGGCCCTCGTCGTAGGTCTTCACGCGGACGACGGAGAGGACGGGGCCGAAGATCTCCTCGGTGTAGGCGCGGGAGGTCGTGGGCACCTCGTCGAGGAGGGTGGGGCCGAAGAAGAAGCCGTCCTCGTGTCCGTCGACGGTGTAGCCGCGGCCGTCGACGACGATGGTCGCGCCATCGGCCTCGGCGATGTCGACGTAGGACGACACCTTGTCGCGGTGCTGCGCGGAGATGAGCGGGCCCATGTCGGGCTCGGTGCCGCCGGTGATCGCGGCCGCACCGTTGCCGATGCGCAGCTTCGCGATGCGGTCGGTGATCTTGCCGATCAGAGCGTCGGCGACGGGTTCGACGGCGAGGACGACGCTGATGGCCATGCACCGTTCGCCGGCGGCGCCGTAGCCGGCGTTGACGGCGGAGTCGGCGACGAGGTCGAGGTCGGCGTCGGGGAGGACGAGCATGTGGTTCTTCGCCCCGCCCAGGGCCTGCACGCGCTTGCCGTTCTTCGACGCGGTCTCGTAGATGTACTGGGCGATGGGGGTCGAGCCGACGAAGCTGATCGACTGCACCGCGGGAGCGTTGAGCAGTCCGTCGACGGCGAGCTTGTCGCCCTGCAGCACCGTGAACGCGCCGTCGGGAAGGCCCGCTTCCTTCCAGAGGCGCGCCATCCACAGGGAGGCGGAGGGGTCCTTCTCGCTGGGCTTGACGATGACGGCGTTACCGGCGGCCAGGGCGATGGGGAAGAACCACATCGGCACCATCGCGGGGAAGTTGAACGGGGAGATGATCCCCACCACTCCGAGGGGCTGCTTCAGGGAGTACACGTCCACCCCGGTGGAGGCGTTCTCGGAGTACGCGCCCTTGATCAGGTGCGGGAATCCGGTGGCGAGTTCCACGACCTCCTGGCCGCGGAGGATCTCGCCCATCGCGTCGGAGACGACCTTGCCGTGCTCGGCGGTGATGATCTCGGCCAGCTCGCGCTTGCGGGAGTTCAACAGCTCACGGAAAGCGAACAGCACCGTCTGGCGCTTCGCGATCGAGAACCCGCTCCACACCTGGAACCCGCGCTCGGCGGAGGCGATCGCGGCCTCCACGTCGGCGTCATCGGCGAGGGCGACGTGCGCGCGCACGGCACCGGTGGCGGGGTTGTACACGGGGGCGGTGCGCCCGCTCGCCGAGGGCGCCTCGGCACCGTCGAACCAGTGCGCGATCGTCGGCGTCGAAGCGTCGTCCCGCGCGGATGCGTCGCTGATCTGTGTCGTGCTCATGGGAATCCTTCGTGGGTGTCAGAGGTCGCGGTGAACGAGGGCGGCCGCGGTGTCGACGGCAGACTCCACGTCACCGTCGGGCGGATAGAGCAGAGTGCGTCCGACGGTCAGGCCGCGCACGCCCGGCAGAGCCAGGGCGCTCTCCCAGGCGGTGAACGTCTCGTCGGGATCGGCGCCGGAGTCGCCGCCGAGCAGCAGGGTCGGCATGGTGGTCGCCGCCATCACCCGCTCCATGTCGTCGACGACCGGCAGCTTCATCCAGGTGTAGGCGCTACTCGCACCGAGTCCCGAGGCGATCGCGACCGAGAGGATCACGGCATCCGTCGACAGGTCGTTGACGACACGGCCGTCGACCTGGCGGCTCATGAAGGGCTCGAGCATGAGGGGGAGGCCCGCCTGGGCCGCCTGCGTCACGGCGTGCGCCATCGCGACCAGCGTCGACACCGTCGCGGGGTCGTCGAGATCGATCCGCACGAGCGTCTTGGCGAAGTCGACGCCGTGCGCGGCCATGGTCGGCACGTCGTAGGCGGTCATGCGGTCGTCCATCTCGAACGATGCACCCCGCAGGCCCCCGCGGTTCATCGACCCGACGATGATCTTGTCGTCGAGCAGGCCGAGGACGGCGAGGTCGTCGATGATGTCGGGGGTCGCCAGCACGCCGTCGACGCCGGGGCGGCTGAGGGCGAGGGCGAGCCGGTCGAGCAGCTCGTAGCGGTCGGCCATGGCGGTGGCGTTCTCGCCCACCGAGAGCGCGCCGCGCGCGGGGTGGTCGGCCGCGACGATGAACAGGCGACCGTCGGGACCGAGGATGTCGCGGCGCGAGCGGTCGCGCAGGATCGCGCCGATGGAAGCGGGCGCGGTGGCGCGGATGTCGCGCAGGCGGGCGAACTGCTCGTCGGTGATCGCCTGGTTCATCGCCGGGCTCCCGCCGCGAGGATCTGCTCGACCTCGGCGGAGGTGGGCATGGCGGTCGAGCACTCCAGACGCGAGGCGACAATGGCTCCCGCGATGTTGGCGAAGCGCAGGATGCGCTCGAGGTCCCACCCTTGCAGGAGTCCGTGGCAGAGGGAGCCGCCGAACGCGTCGCCGGCGCCGAGACCGTTGACGACGTCGACGGGGTACGGCGGCACGACCACCGACTCCTCGCGCGTCTTGGCCAGCACGCCCTCGGGTCCCTGCTTCACGATGGCGAGCTCGACGCCGCGCTCCAACAGCGCGTCGGCCGCGCGCTGCGGGTCGGTCTCGCCGACGGCGACGTCGCACTCCTCGCGGTTGCCGACGGCGACGGTGGCGTGGGCGAGGGCGCGTTCCATCTGCGCGTGAGCCTCGTCGCGGTCGCTCCAGAACATGGGGCGGTAGTCGAGATCGAAGACGGTGCGACCCGAGGTGCGCGCGGCGAGCGCGGCGTGGTGGGTGGAGCGGCTGGGCTCGACCGAGAGTCCGGTCGCCGTGAACCAGAGGATCTCGGCCTGCCGGACGGCGTCGAGGTCGAGCTCGGCCTCGGCGATGTTGAGGTCGGGTGCCTTGGGGTCGCGGTAGAAGTACAGCGGGAAGTCGTCGGGCGGGAAGACCTCGCAGAACGTCACGGGGGTCTTCAGCGACTCATCGACGCGGACGTCACGGTTGTCGACGCCGAGACGGGCGAGCTCGTCGAGCAGGTAGCGGCCGAACGGGTCGTCGCCGACGCGAGAAACGAGGCGCACGTCGTGGCCGAGGCGGGCTGCGGCGACGGCGACGTTGGCGGCACTGCCTCCGAGGAATTTGCCGAAGGTCTCGACGGATGCCAGGCCGACCCCGGTCTGCAGCGGATAGATGTCCACGCCGAGTCGGCCCATGGCCAGCACCTCGGGGGCGGAAGCGTTGCTCGTCATCGTTGCCGTTCACTTCTCGAAGCGGATACCATTTGTCCTGACAATAGCACAACCGAACTTCCAGACGGAAGAGTCACCCGGTGGCTACGATGATCGTCAGGTTGTCGCGACAAATTCGAAGGGGTGGCCACATGGCCGAGGACGTGGTGCTCGTCGGCGACCTGCTGAGCGGTCTCGACCGCACCGGCCCGATCCCCCTCTACTTCCAGGTCTCGCGCGAGCTCGAGGCAGCGATCCGCTCGGGGCGCATCGCCCCCGGAGCGCGTCTGCAGAACGAGATCGCGATCGCCGAGAGCCTGGGACTCTCGCGTCCCACCATCCGCCGCGCCATGGAGTCGCTGGTGGACAAGGGGCTGCTCGTGCGCCGCCGCGGCATCGGCACCCAGGTCGTGCAAGGACAGGTGACCCGACAGGTCGAGCTGACGAGCCTCTACGAAGACCTGAAGAGCTCGCACCACGAGCCGGGGACACGAGTGCTCGAGCACGGCCTGCGGCCCGCCGACGCGAGTGTGGCCGAGGCGCTGAGCGTCGTCGAAGGATCCGAGGTGGTCTTCCTCCGCCGCCAGCGCTCGACCGACGGTGTGCCCGTCGCGATCCTGACCAACTACCTTCCGCTCGAGCTCTCCGACATCACGACGGAGCAGCTGCAGGAGCGGGGTCTGTACGAGATCCTGCGCGGTCGCGGCGTCACGATCCGCGTCGCCAACCAGAAGATCGGCGCGCGCAGAGCACACGGCGATGAGAGCGGCCTGCTCGACATCGATCGCGGCGGCCCCGTATTGACGATGGAGCGCGTGGCGTACGACGCCTCGGGCCGCCCCGTCGAGTTCGGACACCACTGCTACCGCCCCGACATGTACAGCTTCGAGACGACGCTC
>NZ_JARHXC010000271.1:0-39267 GCF_029222405.1 Microbacterium sp. Kw_RZR3
GGTGACGAGATCACGAGCGACGACGGCGACGATTCTCCCCTGCACCCTCGGGGATGACGCCGGATGCCGCGGCGACAGCCGCGCCCTGTTCACCCGCCAGTTCACCTGATTGCGCGGGCGCGGTCCTCTTCTGCGACAGAGTCCGCAGACCGCTGACGTTGTCGGGCGGAAGGTCCGAGCGGCGCCGCGGGCCGGGATCGCCCTCGATCTCGATGTCGCCACCGCGCGCTCGCCGCGAGCCGCTGAACCAGCCTCGCCGCCACCACGCGCCTTGCGGACTCGCGGGGACGCCATAGCCGTAGTACCCCCCGTACTGCGCTCCGTAGTAGCTCGAATCCGCGCCTCGGAGTGGCATACGGTTCAAGACGACGCCGAGCAGTCGGCCCCGCGTCTTCTCGATGTTCTCCGATGCGCGAACGAGCATGTCGTCCGTGGTGCGTCCGGCAGTGACGACGAGAACGGCACCGTCCGCCCAGCTCGCTATCACCGCGGCATCCGCGACGGCGAGGGTGGGAGGAGAGTCGATGACGACGATCATGTCGTCTGCGAGCCTCCGGGTGAGCTGCTGCATGCGCTGAGAGCCGACCATCTCCGTGGGGTTCGGAGGCGTACGACCGGCCGCGACGACGAAGAGGCGACCGTGCTCATCGACCTGATGAGCCACCTGTTCGATGCGTGCACGTCCGGCCAGCACATCCGAGAGGCCGACGTCATCCGAGAAGCCGAAGATCCCTCCCAGCACGGGGCGGCGCATGTCCGCGTCGATGAGGATCACGGACTGGCCGGTCGCCGCGATGCTCACCGCGAGATTCGCCGCGGTGGTCGACTTCCCATCGCCCGGGAGCGGGCTCGTGATCACGATGACGCGCGCGGGGTGGTCGACATCGACGTACTGGAGGTTGGTGCGGAGCTCGCGCATCGCCTCCTTGTGCGCGAAGGAGCCCCGCCCGTCTCGGATGTCGTCGAACGAGAACACGGCGCGTCCGGATGCCAGTTCCTTCTCGACCGGCAGCACACCGATCACGGAGGCGTCGACCGCCTCCGTGATGTCGTGGACCGAGCGCAGGCGCCGGTCGAACGCGCGCCGCACGAGCGCGAAGACGATGCCCAGAACCGCTCCGCCGATGGCTCCGAGAGCCACGGCGAGTCGAACGTTCGGAGACGACGGCGACGTGGGGAGCCGGGCGGAATCCCCCGCGATCAATTGGACCGCCCCCTCACCCGAGCCAGGGGATTGCAGGCCGTTCACCTCCTTGGTCATGCCGCGGATCCACGCCTCCGCCAGGTCTCGAGCCGATTCCGGCGTCGGCCCGTTGGCCTGGACCTTCACGTTGACCGTGTCGACCGGGTTGGACACCTGGATGCGCTGCACCAGAGATTCCGGACTGTCCGTCAGGCCCAGATCCCCCCGGGCGGACTCCGCGACGCTGCGCCAGTACCCCATGTCGATGAACGACTTGACCTTCGACAGCGCCAGCTGGTCGCCGGCGAGAGCCGCCCCGGTGGAATTGTCGGAGGTCACCGCGGCCACGTAGCCGCTCGCATCTGCCGTATACACACGGGGCTGCAGCGCGCTCCACCCCAGACCGACCAGGCCGCCGGCGACGGTCAGGGCGACGATCGCCTTCCAGTAGGCCCGCAGAACGCGAACCACCCGCTGCATATCCACTCGATCCCGCCTTTCCCACGCCCGGCGACAGGCCGCCGAGCCGGACGCAGCATAGGCAGACACGAGCTCCACCTCGCGACGCCCCTCACCGGAAGCGCCCCGGGCGAGGGCCCGAGACTCCCCGCCGCGCCCCGGCCGACGGGGCGGGGAGTATGACGCGGAAGGGGTGATGAGGGGATGACGCCGGGGATGAAAGACCCCCTCACGGGAGAGGAGTCGAATGAATCACCCCCAATGATCAGCAGTGCGCGCCATCACGCGAGACACCGATCGCCCTTCCCTCAAGCCCGGAGGGAAAGGGACGACGGTCACCGAGTTGGAGATACCCGATGCTGATCGACCTGGACACCTCACCCTCTCTCGCGCGCGCCTCCCGCCGCGCGAGCCGATTCTGGACTCCTCGCTGCGACACGGTGACGACGTTGAAAGACGCCGTGACCAGCGATGTGGTGCTTCTCCGCGGCCCCGCGAGGGTCGGGAAGACGTCACTGCTCCGACAGTTCGCCACCGCTCTCGTGGACGACCCCGACATCGGAGTCCAGCTGATCGACGCGGCGCAGATCACACCCGAGAGGTTCGAAAGGGTCTCGGCGGCGTTCCAGGAGGGGCCCGCGCAGCACGTCCTCCTGGTCGACAACCTCACGGACAAGCAGGGGGTGACCTCCGAACAGATCCTCGACCTCCTCCGCGCGGACGGCGATCTCCGCGTCGTCGCGGCCACCCGGCATGTCACCCGTTTGGAGAGCCCCTTGGTCACCCTCGAGTTCGATGTCCACGTGGTTCCGCCCGCGGATCTCCTGATGTCGCGCGCCGAGATGGCTCTGGTGTTCGAACTCAACGGGGTGGAGATCACGGATGCGGCTCTCGACGTCGTCATGGCGCGCACGCACGGGTGGCCGGCCCTCGCTCAGCTCGTGAGTTCGCGCCTTCGCCTCGAAGGACTCTCGCTCCGCAGTCGCGACGAGGCGGAAGCCATCGCGGAGTACGCGAGTCGATCCCTGACCGGCGACATGGAACAGCACCTGACGACGCCGATCACCGACGATCTGCGCCTGCTCGCCGTCGCACCGTTCATCAACGTCGAGCTCGCCGAGGCCATCGGAATCGACTCGACCACCGCGACGGCCCAGCAGCTGCTGTCCGAACTCCAGGACGCGGGCTTCGTCTGGCCGAGCTCGACCCGCCTGGTCCTCGCGGAGCCCGTGCGAGCGCAATGGCTGCGCGAGATCGAGACCCGGCGACCCGCAGAGGTCGATCGAGCGCGCGTGCGGCTGCTGGAGCATCTCGTCGCGACGGGAGAGCCCCTCCGAGCCGCACAGCTGGCCGCCGACGCCGGTCAGTGGACGACCCTCGCCTCCGTGCTGCGCTCGTCCGGGCCGGAGGTGTGGTCGCGCGACGCCGATGGCTTCCGGTCACTGATCTCTGCGCTCCGCTCGCACGGCGGTTCCGACCCGATCGTCGTCGACACCCTTCTGATGCTCGACCCCGACACAGTCACGTCATCCGAGACGCCGGTCGCCGTGATCAGCGCCCTCAGCAAGCTCCCCGAGGCCAAAGCTGCGGCGCACGGTCGAATCGAGGCACTCCTTCTCCGCGTGAGTCTGCTGCGAGCCGCGGGCCGCTTCGCCCTCGCCACCGAATCGGCCGCGCTGCTCGTCGACGCGCTTCGTCGGCGCCAGGACCTCGCAGCCGACATCGTCACCGAGGGCTGGTACCAGGTCGGAATGACGCACTTCGCGATGGGCAAACTTCGCGACGCCGCCTTGGCGATCGGTCAGGTCGAGCGGATGGCGCCGCCTGCTCAGAAGATGCGCGCGCGTGGGGTCCTCGCGGTCATCGCGTTGTTGGAAGGCGATGTGCGTGCGGCGGAGTCCCGCATCGCGACCGCTCGAACGGACGGATGGGTCGACACTCCCTGGGGGGAAAGCCTCCGCCTGGCCTCCGCCTGGTTGTCACTCGAGCACGGCGACGCACTCGAGGCTCGGACGATTCTCGAGTCCGTTCCGGCCACCGCATCGGCGCGCGAGCTGTGGCCCTACGCAGCCGCCACTCAAGCTCTCGCGTTCCTCCTCTCGGGGGCGGCGCCAGATGCGCTCGGGATGCTGAGGTCGTGGGGCGTCCGTGCCCGCAGCACCCCGCCGTCGCATTTCCAGTCCACGCAGATGCTCACGGCTCGCGCGAAGGTGCTCATCGCTCTCCGCCAGGCGAGGAAGGCACTCGCGTTGTTCGAGGGACCGTTCGGCCTGTCCTCGGCGACGGCTCCGGCCATCGCCCTGTCGCAGCTGTACGCGGGTCGCGCACACGAGGCGTATGTCATGAGCGTGAAGTGGGGTATCCACCAGGAGTCTTCACCTCGGGCTTCGCTCGAGAGCATGGTGGTCAGCATCGTGGCCGATATCCGATTGAACGGCTCTGCCGCACAACGGAGCACGGTGCAACGCGCGGAGGCCATCAGCATCAGGAACGATCTGTGGACTCCGTGGAGTGCGGTCGCTCCCGAAGACCGCGCGATGGTCCTCAGCGCGCTGTCCAGCGGCGCGCGTGAAAAGGTCCTGACCCGCGATTCGTTCTTCGCATCATCCGTCAGCGTCCCTCATCTCACCAAGAGGGAGCAGGTCGTCCTGGCACAGTTGACACCCGAGGCGACCATCGTCGACATTGCGCGCATCCTCGTCGTGTCGCCGAACACCGTGAAGACGCAGTTGCAGAGCCTGTATCGCAAGCTGGGGGTCTCGGACCGAGCCAGTGCCATCCGGGCTGCCCATGCCTGGGGTCTCATCGAGAGCGAAAACGAGGGGTGACCCCACTCGCCGTCGCGGCGATCACTGTCCGTCAGCGACGATCGGCGCGACGGCGATCGGCGCGACGGCGGGCCCGCACGACGATGAACCGAACGAGCACGAGAAGCAGGAGCGTGAGGACGACGCCGGGGAAGGTGAGCGGCACACCCGCGCCACGGAGTACGGCGAGCACGACGAGGAGCGCAGCTGCGGGAGCGACCCATCCGAGGACGCGCCAGGCAAGTCGTCGATTCACACGCCAACGCTAACGGTTGGCCGGCAGCGGCTCGCGTCCCGTCATCGGCCCCGTCACTCTCGAGGATGACGCTCCGGCCACGAAGTCCTCCGTCGAGCCGACGCGCTCCGAGAGGGGGATTTCTAGCGTGGGAGCCATGAACATCTCCCCGAGCGACGCCGGCTTCGCCGCCCGCGTCGAAAACCTCACGAAAACCTTCGGAGACGGCGCCAACACCGTTCGCGCGCTCGACGGAGTCTCGCTCACCGTTCGCCGCGGCGAGTTCGTCGCGGTCATGGGACCGTCCGGTTCGGGCAAGTCCACGCTCATGCACGTGATGGCGGGCCTGGATGCACCCTCCAGCGGTCGGGCGTGGCTCGGCGAGCAAGAGATCACCGGCCTGCCCGACGCTGAGCTGACGGTCCTGCGGCGGCGGCGCGTCGGCTTCGTGTTCCAGGCTTTCAATCTCGTTCCCACGCTGACCGCGGCTGAGAACATCCGGCTGCCCTTCGACCTCGATGCTCGGCGACCCTCGGCGACAGAGGAGGCACGGATCGCGAGCCTCGTCGACTCGCTGGGACTGTCGGCGCGGATGAACCATCGCCCGGACCAGTTGAGCGGCGGGCAGCAGCAGCGTGTGGCCATCGCCCGCGCTCTCGCCACGGCGCCCGATCTCGTCTTCGCGGACGAGCCGACCGGCAATCTCGACAGCAGGTCCGGGCGCGAAGTGCTGCAGCTGCTTCGGACGGCGGCGCGGGAGTTCGGTCAGTCGATCGCTATGGTCACGCACGACGCCGTAGCCGCGAGCCGCGCCGACCGAGTCGTCTTCGTGGCCGACGGTCGCGTCGTCGCAGACAAGCCCGGCCAGACCGCCGAGGAGATCTCGTCGTTCATGCTCCGCGCGGAAGGAGCTGCAGCATGACCGCCCCCGTCGTCACTCCCCCCGCACGCCGGAGCGCTGCGGCCTGGTTGCGCGAGCCCGGCATGGGTGCCACCGTGCTGGTCGGCGCGATCTCGACGGCGTTCGGTGTCGTCCTCCTCTCGGTCACGGAGTACGTCGCCACCCTCATCCGGACGCAGCCCGGACTCGAAGGGGTCGAGGGGGTGCAGAGTGTGCTCACCATCGCGACGACCGTCCTGGTGGGCCTGTCGATCTACGTCGGCGCGGTGGTCACCGCGAACACCTTCGCCACCGTGGTCGCGGGGCGGACACGCCGTATCGCGCTTCTGCGGCTGCTCGGGTCCTCCGCTCGACGTGAGCGGACGATCCTTGCTCGCCAAGGTCTCGTTCTGGGGTGCCTCGGTGCGGCGGCGGGGTTGATCGGCGGTCTCGTCGTCTCTCTCGTCGGACTGCGACTCGCGTCGAACGCGTGGGGGCTGGACGTTCAGTGGACCGTTCTCCGTGCCGATCTCGCGGCTCCCTCGATCGCCGTCATCCTCGTCACGTGGGCAGCCGCATGGGTCGGTTCGCGGCGGGTGGGGGTCGTCACCCCCGTCCAGGCGCTCTCGAATGCTGTGGAAGCGCCGCGTGAGCGGGTCGTCGCGCGACGCGGCCGTCATGTCACGGCGGCCGCGCTGGCCATCATCGGGACGGGGCTGCTGGCGGTCGGTATCGTCGTGGGGGGAGTGTCGTCGTCGGGCATCCTGTTCAGCTTCGTCGGAGGAGCGCTTTCGTTCACCGGGATCATCCTGGGTGCCACTCTCTTCCTTCCACCGGTGCTACGCGGGGTGGGAGCGTTGTTCGGGCGGAGCGTCGTCGCTCGGATGGCAGCGGCCAATGCCCTCCGGCATTCGGAACGCTCCTCGCGGATGGCGGTCGGCGTCGTCATGGGTGTGACCCTCGTGACCATGTTCGCCGTCGCGTCAGCCACCTCGACGCGCTTCTTCCACGTCGTCCTCGGCGAGGATATCCCCGCCGAACTCTCCCTCTCCGTCGACGTCTTCACCGGAGTGATGATGGGGCTGGTCGGGGTGTCCGCGGTCATCGCCGCGGTGGGAGTCGTGAACCTGCTGATCCTCGGCATCCTTCAGCGTCAGCGGGAGCTCGGTCTCCTTCGCGCTCTCGGACTGTCCGTCCGGCAGGTTCGCACGATGGTGGTCTGGGAAGCCGCGCACGTCGTTGTCACCTCGGTCGCGATCGGCCTCGCCTTGGGCGTGGTCTACGGCTGGGCGGGCGCGCAGTCCCTCTTCGGATGGATGCCGCACGCGGCCGGTTTCGCCGCCGGTCCCGTGTTCGTCGCGCCGGCGGTTCCGGCGTCCGCCGTCCTGGTCATCGCGGTCGCGACGGCCGCGCTCACCCTGGGCGCCTCGATCGTGCCCGCACGCCTTGCGACCCGTCTGAGCCCCGTGAGATCCCTCGCGGCTCAGGTCTGAGATCAGGACGCCGAGATGCGCTCGTCGGACGCCACCTGCAGACCGAAGACCCCGAACCACGCGATCGCGAGCGTGGCAGCGGTGAACTCGAGGTTGCCGCCGAGCACGGTGTCACCGCGGAACAGCGAGATCATGGCGCCGGTGAACGACGTGGCTCCCACGGCGACGAGCGTGGCCACGCTCGCGGCTCTCATCCACGGCCGGCGCCTCAGCGCGGCCACCTGGGCCATCGCGATGATCGCGAGCACGAACCCCATGACCGCAGAAGAAATGTGCACGAGGTCCTGCGGCAACGCGCCGGGGGTGAAGGGCACGGGGCAACCCGGCGAACACGTCACGACGGAAGCGAGCGCGAAGCAGAGGCCGCACGCGACCAGGGTCGCAGCAACCGGCCACCCTGCCCGGTACGGCCGCGCGCTGCCCACGACCGCGCGGTCGACGAGCACCGTGGCGACCGCCAGGAGCAAGAGCGCCAGGTTGAAGACGGGGGCGGTCGACATCCCGGTCGCCCCCAGCTGGCTGACGTAGTGGACGCTGGGCTCCCACGAACGGCACAGCCAGATCAGACCGGCGCTCGCGAACGCCGCGATCGCACCCGCCGTGGCAACGTGCGCGGGGCGCCGGAGTCGGCCGCTGCCGGTCGTCTCAGCGGACAGCTCCGTCGTTCGGGTCATTCGGCTCTCCGCGCGTGGTCAGTGGCCTCGCAACATTACCGTGCCCCCAGCCGCACCGCCGATGCGTGGATGACTCATCCGCGGGTCGCGGGTGATTTCCACCCGGCCTCACCGAGGGGCGCGAGCAGAGGTCGGATGCTGGTCAGGCGGGCAGAGCCTGCGGAACGCCTGCGTGCCGGGGGGCCGTATCGCGCTGCGGCTCTGCCCGTCTCTCGCTCCGGGGACGCGGCAATGACGTCGAGGCTTCGCGATCTTTCGACGGGCGATTCACCGGGTGAGGAATACCGCTCCCCGCGACGGACGAGCACCTCGGCGTGCGATTCTCTTCGGGAGCGATCAGGAATGGTTCTCCCCCAAGCACCCTTTCTCATTCGGTCGCTCTCCTCGGATGCGCGGTCTCCACACCACGGCACCCGGTCGTCGAGGCCGCGCATCCCCTTGGAACCTCCTTCGAGCTCTCCAGAGCGATCCCCCGCGTGGGGTTGAATCGAAGGGACGTCCGCGCCGGGACGCCACACCGCGAGAGGACTGCCTGTGACCGACGACCGCGAGATCGCGAACGACCACCGAGACGACACGGAAGGCGCTGGTACCGACGCCCTTCTCGACGAGCTGCTGTCGACCAGCGGTGAGGTCGACGGCACGACGGTCTTCCCCGTCGGCTTCCGCGGGTACGACCGCGAAGCCGTCGACGAGGCGATCCGGCAGCTGGTCGAGCGAGTCCGCCGAGCCACGGAGGACTCGCAGGATGCCAAGCGCCGCGCCGAAGCGATGTTCGCTCAGCAGCGCGCCGAGCACGACGCCGAACTCGAGGAGTCGGCCCGAAGGTACTCCGAAGAGGTCGCCGGCCTGCAGGAGCAGCTTCGCGCGGCTTCCGCGCGGGCCGCCGACGCGGAGTCTCAGGTGCACGCGCTGTCGGACGAGTTCGCGTCGAGGGAAGACGACGATCCCCAGCGGGGCCGTGAGCACTTCGACGCGATCCTCCGCGTCGCCGAGGAGCAAGCCGGTGTCCTCGTTCAGAATGCCGTCGCTCAGGCCGAGCGGCTCTTGGCGAGCGCCCACGACGAAGCCGCATCGATTCGCGATGAGGCCCTCGCCGAGCAGGACCGTCTCCGCGCCGAGGCGCAGCACGACGCTGATCAGGTTCGTCTGCGCATCGAGACCGAATCGACCGCCCACACCGCCCGCCTCGAGCGCGAGGGCGCACACGCCGCCGAGAAGGTCGCCCAGGCCGAGCGCGAGGCCGTCGCGATCCGCACAGAAGCGGAGAAGGGAGCGGCCGCTCTGCGCTCGATGGCGTCTCGAGAGACCGGGGAGCTCCGCGCGAAAGCCGAACGCGATGTGCGGGAGATGACCGCGCGGGTCCTCGAGTTCGAAGAGTCGCTGACACGCCGCCAGGATGAGGCGCAGCAGGAGTTCCTCGTCCTGCACAACCAGGCCGTCGCGCACGCGGAGCGCATCACCGGCGATGCGAGCGAGCAAGTCGCCGCCGCCCTCGAGCACGCCCGTCGCATCTCCGCCCGTGCGGACGATTACGAGCGTCTCGCTCGCGCTCAAGCGCAGCAGGTCGAGGCCGATGCCCAGGTCAAGGCCCGAGAGATCCTCGACGCCTCCCGCCAGCGTGCGCAGCGTATCGCCGACAAGATCACCGAGCATGCGGCATCCGTCCTTCGCGACGCCGAAGACCGCACGCGCGACCTGCGGTGGCAGCAGCAGCAGCTCGGCAGCTTCATGTCGGAGATGAACGAACTGCTCCGCGCCGCGCCGCGCGGCGGGTCCGCGGGGGCCGACTTCGGAGACGAAAAGTCCACCGACGAGAGCGCCGATGATGCTGCCGTTCCTTCGGAGAGGGAAGAGACGACCGCCGATGAGGAGAACGAGCGCAGCTGAGGCGGGCGCCGTATGAGCCGCCGATCGGATGGCTCCGCTACGCCGATGTGATCGCGCCCGCTCTAGGCTGGGGGCAATCGAAGGGAACCGGGATGGACAGTCGTCGATCACGCCCGATGGGCGCTGCCCTCAGCGCCCTCGCCGCCCTCGTCTTTGCGACGCCGACACTGTTCCTTCCCGCCGACGCGCACGCCTCGGTGAAACTGGTGTTCATCGTGGGCGGGTCCGCGCTTTTCGCGTTCGGTGTGGTCCGCGTCCGCGCGGAGGGCGCGGAAACGCGCGAGCCGAAAGATGACCGCCCGATCGACTGAGGTCCACCCCGGTTGCGCGGGGGCAGAGAGTCTCAGGCGGCGCGGACCAGAGACCTCTGGGCCGCAGAGCGAGCCGGTGCCTTCGCGGGAGCGGTTGCCTGCTTCTCGTCGACCGTGACGTCGAGGCTCAGGCCACGCGAGGAGTTCGCGTCGTTGGCGAGGCGCTTGAGCAGTTCCTGGTCGAGGGACTCCGGCTGCTCGGAGTCGAAGACGAAACGCAGAGGAATCGCGGGCTGGAGCCAGATCGTCGATCGACCGGCGGGCTCGTCGGCGCGGTGCGTCCAGGAGAGGGTGAAGCTCTCGCCGCGGCGGAGCTTGGTCGCGGCGACGACCTTGACATGGGCGAGCATCCGGTCGTCGACCAGGATCGGCTCGGGGGTGGTTCCGTAGAACAGCTTCGCCATGATGTTTCCTCTCCTCGTTGCTTGGTTAGGAACTTACTAGGTAGACTAGCGAATAGGCAAGCGAGATATCAGGCAGATTTTCGGAGGACGTCCATGACCGACATCGATGCGAGTCCCCCGTCGTACTGGTACAGCGACAGCACGGAGGACGAGCGCGGAGCGCGAGTCATGGAGGCCCTGCGCGCCTATCGCGCCGCGGAGATGTCCATGCGGCGGCGAACCCAGGCGTCGATGTCGATGGGCGAGAACGAGATGCTCGTCCTCCGCTTCCTCACCCGACGGGGCCGCCGGCACCACGACGTCACGCCGATCGATCTGGCTCGCTACCTCGGGATCTCGACGGCGTCTATGACCGCTCTCCTGGATCGTCTGGAGAAGTCCGGTCATCTCGAACGACAGCCGCACCCGAGCGACCGACGGAAAGTCCTCATCGCCGTGACAGCGCACACCGAGAGTGACATGCGTCACGTGCTGGGGAACATGCACGCGCAGATGATGCTCGCGACGCACGGCATGAGCGAGACCGAGGCTGCGGCGGTCATCCAGTTCCTCGAGCGCATGCGTGGCGCCGTCGACGGCGTCGGAACGGCGCCGATCCCGCACACGTCGGGAACCCCGGACGTGGCGGCGTGACAACTCACGTCGAGTCCCGCCTGGATCTGCGCGTCGACCACGCCACGGATGCGGTCTTCTCCCTTGCGGTCGCGCGAGGCTGGGCACGGAGTGACAACCTCACGCTGACGGTGGACGGGCGTCCGCTCGCCGCCGAAGAGATCGCGGACGAGCACGGAACCCGCCTCCATCGAGCGACACTCCCCGAGGGAGAGGTCGTCGTGCGGTATCGCGCCGAGGTGGAGCGGCCGACCGAGCCCGTGGCATCCGATGTCGTCGACCCGCTCCGATACCTTCGGCCGAGCCGATTCATCCCGTCGGACGAGCTCGCCGCCACCGCCCTGTCGTGGTTCGGCGGCGCCACCCCCGCCGAGAGCGTGCGGAACATCCCCGACTGGGTCGCCGCGCACCTGTCGTACGTCCCCGGTTCGAGCGGCCCGACAGATACGGCGATTCACACGCTGCTTCTCCGGCAGGGAGTCTGCCGCGACTACGCGCACCTCACGGCGGGACTGCTGCGAGCGGTCGGCGTTCCCGCGCGACTCGTGTCGGTCTACGCTCCGGGCCTGAGCCCGATGGACTTCCACGCCGTCGTCGAGGCCTTCGTCGACGGCCGATGGGAGGTTGTGGATGCCACACGCCTCGCGCCCCGTCCCGAATACGTCCGGATCGCCACCGGCCGCGACGCCGCCGACACCGCTTTCCTCACGACCCTCTCGGGCGCGACCACGCTCGAGAACGTCGAAGTCCTGGCCGTGGCGGGCGGGGATCTGTCACCCGACGATCCGGCCGCGAGCGTGCTGCTGCCCTGAATCCTCCTCGCGGTGGAGTTTCCGCCGGCTCGACCTCGCTACCGTCGAGGAATGGATGTCGCTCCGAGCCCCCGACCTCGCCACGCCACGCTCTCGGCACTGTTCGTCCTCGCGCTCCTCGTCCTGACGTTCACGGGTGCGCCGCTCGCACGCGCCGACGTCGACGACTTCACCTTCGACTCGTTCGACGCCGACATGGTTCTGAGCCGCAGTCCGGACGGACACGCGGCGCTCGAGGTGACGGAGACGATCGTCGCGCGCTTCCCCGACGAGGACCAGAACAAGGGGATCGTCCGCGTCATCCCCGACGACTACGACGGGGTCCCTCTGCACACCGAGGTCGTCTCCGTGACCGACGGCAGCGGATCGGCGGTGCCGTACGAGGTCGAGCAGAGCCGACGTGAGGTGCGAGTCCTCACCGGGGACGACACTTACGTGAGGGGCGTGCAGACCTACGTCATCTCGTACACGCAGCGAGACACCATCCGCGCGTTCGTCGACACAGACGCCGACGAGTTCTACCGCGGAATCAACGGCACGGACGCCGCCCAACCGTTCGGCGAGGTCACCGCGCGACTGACCCTGGACGCCGAACTGGCGGATGCCGCCCTCAACGGCGCCGCGTCCTGTTATCAGGGCCCGCGGGGATCCACGACGCGCTGCGACATCTCCGCGGCGGGCGGAGGAGGGACGCCCCTGACGTGGTCCGCCCGCGCGGCCGCGCTCGGGCCCGGCGAGAACATGACCATCGCCCTCGGGTTCGCCCGAGGCACGTTCGTCCCCGGCGAGGTGTACCGCACTCCGCTCGAGCAGTTCTCGGTCGACAACGCTCCGCTCCTCGGCGGCGTCTCGCTCGGCGCCGTCGGGCTGGGTGCCGCGGGCGTCGCTGCGGCTCTCGTGGCGCGCCGGCGGGGACGTGACGCGGCTGGGCGAGGGGTGATCGTCCCCGAATACGGTCCTCCGGACGATGTCGACGTCCTCGAGGGCGCCGAACTGGTCCAGCGGGGACGGGCCGGGGTGCCCGCCGCGATCCTCGACACCGCGATCGCCGGTCATCTCCGCATCATCGACGACCAGGTCGACTCGAAGAAGCTGATCCTCGAACTCGTTGACGCGGAGGATCCCACACCGCTTCGGCGTGGCATCCTGAACGCGGTCTTCGGCGCCGACGCGCAGCAGGGCGCGCGCGTAACACTCGGCCCTCAAAGCCAGGACGTCGCGATCGCCCTTCAGGCGCTCCCGAAGGCCGCAGCCGCCGAACTCCGACGGCGAGGGTGGACGGAACCACCACGGCACGGCCGCTCGGCGATCGCCGTGTGCCTCTCGATCGGGGCCTTCATCGTCGCGATCGCGACTCTCATCGTCGCCGCCGCGGGCACCTCCCCTGCCTGGTGGCAGGTCGCCGCCGTCCCGGCGACGGTGGTGGCCGGCATCCTGACCTTCGTGTTCCTCCGCTACCGGGATCGGGTGACGGATGCCGGAGCCCCGGCCCGTGATCACCTCCAGGGATTGCGCGACTATCTGGCCCTGGCCGAAGCCGACCGCCTGCGCGTCCTGCAGAGCCCGCAGGGCGCGGAGCGTCGGCCGGTCAACGCGGGCGATCCGACCGAGATGCTCCACCTCTACGAGCGTCTCCTGCCGTGGGCGGTGGTCTGGGGCGTGGAGAAGGAGTGGGCGGAGGCGCTCGACACGCGCGTCCGCGAGACCGGCGACGATCTGCGCTGGTACGGCGGGTCGCACGGCTTCTCGACCGCGGCCTTCGCTTCGACGTTCAGCTCCCTGCAGTCGGCGAGCGCTCCCGCCGTGTCGAGCGGCAGCTCAGGGGGCTTCTCGGGCGGATCCTTCGGAGGCGGTTTCTCAGGAGGCGGGATGAGCGGGGGCAGCGTCGGTGGCCGGTGAGCTCACTCGGCGACGCGGATGACCTCGGCGACCACTCGGGGGTCCGCGAGAACGCGGAAGTGGCCTCCCGTGGAAAGACGCACGTTCTTCGCCCCGGCCAGCTCGCTCCCCTCGGGGATGTGCGGATCGAACGCACCGTAGACCGAGGTGATGCGGGTGTTCACGTCCGCCGAGGCGGCGAGCGCGCGCATGGTCGCGTCGCCGGATCGGAAGGCGCGCAACGACGGCGTCGGCATCAGTCGGCTGTAGCGGGAGCCGCCGAAGGGGGTCGCCACGGCCACCATCGCGCGGATCCGCTCTCCCGCGGGGTCGAACGCCATGACGTGCTTGCCGATGAGACCGCCTTTGCTGTGGGCGACGACGACCACGTCCCGGAGATCGCGGGCGATCAGGAGACGGGCGACGCGCTCGGCCGACTCCGTGACGGGCCGACGGTTGCCGCCGAGTTCCGCAACGACGTGAACGGGGTGCCCGCGGTCGTGGAGTGCGCGCGCGAGAGGCTCGAGGAACCGCCAGGTCTCGTAGATGCCGGGGAGGAGGACGATCGGTACGCCGTCGCCCTCGGCGAGGGCGTCCGGGAGGCTGCTCCCGCGCAGGGCCCGGGCTTGCGCGAGGACGGCGTAGACGTAGTCCTGCGCCCACCACAGACCGTTGCGCAAGATCGACATGCGCCCATCGTGCGTCACCGGCGCGCCCACGGCCAGCGGGTTGCGAAGTGCCCGCGCGCGAGCCTCGGCGGCGCGCGGAGCCGAGAGGTCAGCACGTAGAGTCGCGGGCATGGAGACCCCCGACATCCAGGCCGACGACGCATGACCGCACTCCCCACCGGACGGCAGTTCGTGCTCACATGGGGGATCCCCCGCGACTTCGGAGGGCTGACGGCCGCCCTCCTGCAGCGGTCGCGCCTGTTCGACCGACGAGGCGACGCCCCCGTCCACGTCCTCACCTGCGACGATCGCGAGGATGCCGCCGAGGTCGCGGCAGAGCTGACCCGTCGCGGTGCGCTGTCCGAACGCGTTCGTGTCACGAATCTCTGGGACTGGTTGCGCGAGAACGATCTCCCCGGCCGCCGCGTTCGTGCGGCGGACGGTTTCGATCCCCTGCCGGACTCGGCCGTCGAGGAGCCGACGGGAGGACTCACCCGGCGTCGCATCCGAGTCGACGCGAACGGTACCGTGCAGCAGATCGACCACCTGCGCGCCGACGGCACGCTGGCCGTGAGCGACCGGCGAGACGTCCCCCGCGCTTCGGGCCGGAGGCGACGCGTCGTGATCGCCTGCGACCCGGACGGCACGCCGCGGGCCGCGTGGAACGGAGTTCGCGAGGTCTACCGTTCATGGTTGGACCACCTGACCGCCGGCGAGCGCTCTTTCCTCCTCGTCGACAGCAAGGCGATGGCGCGCTTCGCCGCGGACTACCGGCGCCCGCACGTCGTCGTGCTGCACATCGTGCACGGCTCTCACCTGACGGACGACGGGACGGCCATCCGCGCGTCCCGCGCCGAGGTGTTCGGCCGGCTCGGTGCGTTCGACGCGGTGGTGTTCTGCACCGAGCGACAGGCGCGGGATGCGCGGCGACATGCGGGACCCCTCCCCCTCCTGGCGGCGGTGGCACATCCCGTCACGATCCCGCCGGATGTCGACGTCACCTCTCCGCGGCGCGGAGCCGTGGTCGTGTCGCGCCTGGCACCCATCAAGCGGGTCGAGGACGCGGTCGACGCTGTGCGGCTGGCGCGGCGCGACCACCCGGGTCTCACGCTCGACGTCTACGGGGACGGTCCGAGCCGTTCGCTCCTCGAGGCGCGCGCCGCTGCGGACCCCGCCATCCGCTTCCGGGGTTTTCAGCCCGCGGCCGTTTCCGCCCTGGCCACTGCCTCGGTGCTGCTGATGACGAGCCGGTCGGAGGCATTCTCGATGGTGGTGGCCGAGGCGATGGCATCCGGATGCCTGCCCATCGCGTACGACGTGCCCTACGGCCCCCGCGAGCTGATCGACGACGGACGCACCGGCTGGCTCGTGCCGGCGGGGGACGTGGCCGCGCTCGCCGACGCCGTGCGGCATGCGGCGGACCTCGACGACGCGACGCTGACTCGGATGCGTCGAGATGCGATCGCCCGCGCGCGCCTCTACGACGAGAGGGCGATCCTCGCCAGGTGGGCGCGTACCCTGCGACGGGCGGATCGTCGGCATGCGCTCCGTCGCCGCACGTGGCGATTCCGTGAGGTGCTGCGGCGCCGCCTTCGAGTTCGCTGAATCCGGTCCCAAACGCCCCGGATCGGCGTACCGTTCTTCTCACCCAGCCCCGGCATCGCCGGCGCGGATGACGCCCCTTCACCGGCGCGTGCGACGACCCTCGTCCGTCGAGCCTCTCCCCCACCTGGCTCCGGACGAGGGCCGCCGCTCTTTAGGCGGGTCGTCAGCGGTCTTCGCCGTAGGCGCGGATGCTGCGCAGATCGTCCTGCAGGTCCTCGTTCGGAAGATCGTCGTCCTCCACGGCGGCATCAGCGGAACGCTGCTCCTGTGCGCCGGCCTTCTTCTCCTCGGGTGCCGCGTCCGTGGCACCGTCCATGACGGGGGCGTCCTGTGTCTCTTCACGATCAGTCATCGTCGTCCTCCTCGGAATCAGTGATCACCGGCATCCTGACGCCCGTCGCCTGCGACCGTCCGGGGCTTGCGCGGATGGTCGCGGGATGATCAGTGCATGGGGTGGCGGCGCTCGAGGGCGGCCCCTTCGACGTCGACGTTGGGCACGATTCGGTCGAGCCAGCGGGGCAGCCACCAGGCGGAACCGCCGAGAACGTGCATGATCGCCGGAACCAGGAGCATGCGCACGATGAACGCGTCGAACAGCACGCCGAGGGCGAGTCCGAGGCCCATCGACTTGATGATGACCGAGTCGGAGGCGATGAATCCCGAGAACACCGCGATCATGATGATCGCTGCCGCCGTCACGACGGTACGACCGGCACGGAAACCTTGCGCGACGGCCAGCCTCGGTGCCGCCCCGTGTGCCCACGCCTCGCGTATTCCGGTGGCGAGGAAGAGCTGGTAGTCCATGGCGAGACCGAACAGGATGCCGACGAGGATGACCGGCAGGAAGCTCAGGATCGGCCCCGGGTTGTGCACGCCGAGCAGCCCGCCGAGCCATCCCCACTGGAACACCGCCGTGACCGCGCCGTAGGTCGCGAACAGCGAGAGCACGAAGCCAGCCGTCGCGATCAGCGGCACCAGCAGCGAGCGGAAGACCATGACCATGATCAGGAACGACAGCCCGACGACCACGACGAGGTAGATCGGCAGCACATCGGCCAGCCCCTCGGAGATGTCGATGTTGATCGCCGCGGCTCCCGCGACGCCGAGGTCGATGTCGCCGTTCACCGGCGGCAGAGCCCGCAGATCGCGCACGAGCTGCTCGGTCGACACCGCGTTGGGCCCCTCTTGCGGGATGACCTGGAACGCGGCGAGCGTGCGGTCGTCGGACACTGCGACTGGGGCCACTGCGGCCACGTCGTCCTGGGCGAAAAGCTCACGCGCGACGTCGAGCTGCAGGCCCTGCACGTCGCCCTCCGTCGTGCCGGCGGGAAGGGAGGCCGTGACGAGCAGCGGAGCGTTGGCACCCGCACCGAAAGCCTTTTCTGTCCAGGTGAAGGCCCGATAGGCGGTGGAATCCTCCGCCTCGGATCCTCCGTCGGGAAGACCGAGGCGCATCGAGAGAGCGGGAACGGCGATGACGAGCAGCGCGGCCGTGGCCACCACCATGGTGACGACGGCACGGAGCGTCGACATGGGGCGCACGGGCCGGCCCACGGTCGCGACAGGAACGGTGCCGGTCCGAGCAGCCCGGCGCGGGTGTTCGTCGACGTCGACCGAGGCCGGGCGGGTGTCGCGCCCGGAGTGCGCCGACGCGTCGGTCGCGGCTGCCGCCCGGGCACGCGCCTTCTTGCTGAGGATTCGCGTGCCCGCCAGGCCCAGCAGCGCGGGAATGAGCGACACCGCAATCAGCACGGCGACGAGGACGCTCACCGCGCCGGCGGTGCCCATGAGGCCGAGGAACGGAATGCCGGTGATGTTCAACGCGAGCAGGGCGACGATCACCGTCGTGCCGGCGAACACCACGGCGTTGCCCGCCGTGCCGTTGGCCAAGCCGATGGACTCGACCACGTCGGCCCCCTGCAGAAGCTGCCGACGATGGCGGTAGAGGATGAACAGGGCGTAGTCGATCCCGACGGTCAGGCCGAGCATCACCCCGAGGATCGGGGTCACGGATGCCATCTGCACCAGACCCGAGAAGGACAGGGTCGCCATGGCGCCGATGGCTACGCCGACGAGCGCCGTGATGATCGGGAACGACGCGGCGAGCAGCGAACCGAGCACGACGATGAGGACGATCGCCGCGATCGCGACGCCGATGGCCTCGCCGACACCGAGGATCTCGGGCACGCCCTGCGAGATCTCGGTGTTGAACGCCACGTCGGCCCCCCGAAGGGGTTCGGCGGTGAAGTGCTCGACCACGGCTTCTTTCGACGCCTCGGGGAGCTCGAGCCGGGGCTTGTCGAAGGAGACGTTGACGATCGCGGTCGATCCGTCCTCGGAGACCAGGCGGACGGCATCCGCGAACGTGAGAAGTTCGGCACCGTCGGCGAGCTGCGTCTCCTGCGCCGCGATCTGCGCGAGCCCGTCGGTCACCTGCGTTCGCTGCTGCTCGAGCGCGGCGCGCTGCTGATCGAGCTGCGCCTGCTGCACGTCGAGGGCGTCGAGCTGCGCCTGCTTCTGCGCATTCGGGAGAGGTGCCGCCTCGACCTGGGCTCGACCGGCGGCGAGTTGCTGCTGCCCCGCGTCGAGTTGGGCCGCGCCCGCGTCGAGCTGCTGCTGCCCCGCTTCCGCTTGCGTGCGCGCATCCGCGAGCTGCTGGCGACCATCGACGACCTGTTGTCGCTGGTCGTCCAGCTGCTGTTGGGCCGAGAAAGGGTCGGTGACCCGTGCCACGTCGGGGAGATCGTCCGCGGACGCGACGAGCGCACTGATCTCGCTCTTCTGCGCGTCGGTGAGAGCGGATCCGTCGGCGGTGCGGAACACGACCGTGCCGGAGGCCCCGCTGAAGTCGGGCAGCTCGTTCTGGAGTTTCGCGATGACGTCTCCGGATGCCGTCCCGGGGATGTCGAAACTCGAGCTGAGGCCCTTGAACCCGATGAGGAAGCCGCCGACCACAATCCCCAGGATGACGGCCCACGCGGCGATCATCGTCCACGCGCGGCGGGCCGCGAAGGTCCCGAGACGATGCAGCAGTTCAGCCATGAAGGGGTTCCTCTCGTGCGGTGCACGAGAGAGCACCGTCGGCTCCGACCAGTCGGGTCAAGATAACACGGACCGTCTCGTCTTTTCTGTTGAGCCTCGTCCAGAATGTGTGTCATGGCTCTTCCGCGCAGTGGCCCCGTCCGAAGTGAGGCGGCCCGATTGGCGATCCTCGAGGCGGCGGCGGCCCTCTTCGCCGAAAGCGGGTACGAACACCTCACGATCGAGGGGATCGCGCGGCGCGCGGGCGTCGGGAAGCAGACGATCTATCGCTGGTGGTCGAGCAAGGGAGACGTGATCGCCGAGGCGATCCTCGAGGGTCACCTCCTGGACGGTCGCCGTCACCTTCCCGACACGGGCGACGCACGCGCCGACCTCGCGGCGTGGCTCACCGAGCTGGTCGCCCTGCGCGCGAGCCCCGACGGAGAGGGGCTCCTACGATCGTTCGTCGCCGCGGCCGCGGAGAACGCCGAGATCGGCCGCCGCCTTCGCGAGGCCATCCTCGCCGCGCCCCTCATGGAGCGTCTGTCGCAGGCGATGGGCGGAACGAGCGGGGCGCGCCTCGAGGCGGGCGCGGAGGCACTGCTCGGCGCGGTGATCCTGCGAGCGCTCAGTCGCGAGGACTTCGACGCCGACGACATGCGCGCCCTCGTCGACGTCGTCACGAGCGGGTCGCCCCCAGTCCCCTGACCCGAGGACAGTGACGCTGCACGACCCGTACACGGCACCCGCACGGCGACCCCTCCACGGACTAGCACAGCGCGCGGATCGAGGTCCAGCCCCCGCGTGGTGACGCGCGTCCGCTAGAATCGTGTTCAGCAAGGGGAGTACTCCCACCGCGACGTTCTCGTCAATACGGCCACACCATCGTGGACCCGGGACGTCGGCCCATCTCGCCGGGTGGAGGAGACCTTGGTGTCTTGTCGTACACCTATTTCCCTTGGAGGTCTCCATGGGCGTCACCCCGCTCATCTGGATCATCACGATCGCCGTGACGATCGCTTTCTTCGTGTTCGAGTTCTTCGTCCACGTCCGTAAGCCCCACGAACCGACCATCGGCGAATCCGCCCGATGGTCCGCCTTCTACATCGGTCTCGCCCTGCTGTTCGGGGTCGGCATCGGCGTGTTCTCGGGCTGGACCTACGGCGGCGAGTACTTCGCCGGGTATCTGACCGAGAAGGCGCTGTCGATCGACAACCTCTTCGTGTTCCTGATCATCATGACCGGGTTCGCGGTGCCGAAGAAGTACCAGCAGAAGGTGCTCATGATCGGCATCGTCATCGCGCTCATCATGCGCGGGGCGTTCATCGCCGTCGGTGCGGCTCTGATCGAGAACTTCTCGTGGATCTTCTACCTCTTCGGCGCGCTCTTGCTGTTCCTCGCCTACAAGCAGGCGTTCTCCCACGGCGACAGCGATCCCGCCAACGGCAAGTTCATGCAGTTCGTGCGTCGCATCCTGCCGGTCAGCGAGGAGTACAACGGCGACAAGATGACGGTGCGCAAGGACGGCAAGCGGTTCGTCACGCCCATGCTCCTGGTGATCATCGCGATCGGCTTCATCGACCTCGTCTTCGCCGTCGACTCGATCCCCGCGATCTACGGCCTCACGAAAGAGGCGTACATCGTCTTCACTGCCAACGCCTTCGCCCTGATGGGCCTGCGCCAGCTGTACTTCCTCATCGGGGGTCTGCTGGAACGTCTCGTCTATCTGGCACAGGGCCTCGCCGTCATCCTCGCGTTCATCGGCGTGAAGCTCGTCTTCCACGCTCTCCACGTCAACGAGGTGCCCTTCATCAACGGTGGTGAGCCGCTGCTGTGGGTGCCGGAGATCCCGATCTGGTTCTCGCTGCTGTTCATCGCCGCGACGGTGGCGGTGGCGACCTGGCTGAGCCTGCGCAAGACGCGGAACGATGCTCAGAAGGCCGATCGAACGACCTTCGACGACGAGAAGGTGATCCACGCGCCGGAGGATTGACGCTGCGCCGACGGGCCCGCGGCGCACACCGCGGGCCCGCTGCCGTATCCGACGCCGACGCGCAACCCCGGCGAGCGCCATACGCGTGCGGCCTACCGTGGCCCGCATGACGCGATTCGGGTACACCCTCATGACCGAGCAGAGCGGCCCCCGGGCGCTCGTCGATTACGCCGTCGGCGCCGAGCGCGCGGGCTACGACTTCCTGGTCTCCAGCGACCACTACTCCCCCTGGCTCACCAGCCAAGGCCACGCGCCCTACGCCTGGACGGTCCTCGGAGCGGTCGCGCACGCGACCTCGAACGTGGAGTTGATGACCTACGTCACCTGCCCGACGGTGAGATACCACCCCGCTGTCGTGGCGCAGAAGGCGGCCACGCTGCAGCTGCTCTCCGAGGGGCGATTCACCCTCGGGCTGGGGTCTGGCGAGAACCTCAACGAGCACGTGGTGGGAGAGGGATGGCCCGCGGTGCACGCCCGTCAGGACATGCTCGTCGAAGCGATCGAGATCATCCGCGCCCTGCACACCGGCGATCTGGTGACCTACGACGGCGAGTACTTCCGCGTCGATTCGGCACGCGTCTGGGACGCCCCCGAGGGCGGGGTCCCGATCGGGGTCGCGGTCTCGGGCGAGCACTCGATCGAGCGCTTCGCGCCGCTGGGCGACCACCTCATCACGACCGAGCCCGACGGCGACATCGTGAAGGGGTGGGACGAGCACCACGAGGGCGAGTCCCGTAAGATCGGTCAGATCCCGATCAGCTGGGATCCGGACAAGGATGCCGCTGTCGCCCGCGCTCACGACCAGTTCCGCTGGTTCGCCGGAGGGTGGGCTGTGAACGCCGACCTTCCCACGCCGGCCGGCTTCGCGGGGGCCTCGCAGTTCGTGCGCCCCGAAGACGTCGCCGACTCGATCGCGTGCGGCCCCGACCTCGATGAGCTCGCGGAGAGCGTGCGCCCGTTCATCGATGCGGGCTTCACCGACATCGCGATCGTGCAGGTCGGAGACGAGCAGCAGCAGCGGTTCGTCGACGAGATCGCCGCCCCTCTTCTCGAGAAGCTCCGCGCGCTCTAGACCCGGCGGCGCCGGGCACATCCGTCAGTGCGGCGTGTGCCCGGTCTCGCGCACCCACTGGTCCAGCCGCCACGGCGGGATGCGGAACACACGGGCGACGTCGGCGAGCGCATACCCGCCCTCCACGACGGAGGCCACCGCGAACTCCTGGAGCGAGCGGAAATCCCGTCCGGCCAATGCGCCGGTCCGCAGATCCGCGAAGGTCCGGGGGGCCGGTTTCGCCGAGGCACCCGGAGCCACGAAGACGTAGGCGGACTTCTTTCTCATCCCGTTGGCGAGCGCGTAGTCGTGGGCGTGGGTTGCCGCGGGCGTCGACGTCATGGGCGCCGACGGAACGACGACCTCGTCCGTCCCGAGCGGTTCCTGCGGCACCCAGGGTGCCTGCGGAAGCGGGCCGCCCCAGACCTTCTCCGCGGGCTGGAACGGTGGAACGTCCGATGCACCCCTCACCGGATGCCGCTCATCAGGCACCTCGACTTCACGCGCTGTGTCGCCCGAAGCGGTGACCCAGGGGGCCGGGGGAATCTCTCCTCCCCACACGACGGGGCTCGGCACGACGTACGGGCTCAGGGGCTCGGCATCCGCACCGTTGCTCGCCGTCTTCGTCGCGTCTTCGAACAGGTCGGCGAGACCGATCTCGAAGGTGTCGGCGATCGCTACGAGCGTGGCCAGCGAGGGTGCGGCGCGGCCCGACTCGACGGCGCGCAGTCGACTCTCCGAGAGTGCTGACTCGAAGGCGAGGTCGCTCAGCGACATTCCTCGACCTCCGCGGAGGAGCCTGACTCGATCGGCGAGCGCACGGAGGACCTCGTCGAGACGGTCGGAGTCGAGGTCTTCACTCATCGCTGCTCCCTCACCGCGGGTGCATCTGCGACAGGGGCATCGTCCCCCCACTGCGGCAGACGCCGCTGCTGAACGCGGACCAGCCGTGAGATGGTCGCCAAGGAATACCCTCCCTCGACGAGAGCGGCAGGTGCCGCGGCGAGAGCGGCATGGTTCTTGGGCACCCCCGATGCCCTCCCCGGTTGCTCGCCGAAGGACACGTCGACCAACGCTCTCCCCTCAGGCGTCGAGTATTGCGAATGGATGCCCGGGGGAGACACTGAAGATTACCGCGAGAGCGGCGCGGACGGGAAGGCCGTCCGTGACGAGCACGCCCTGGAACACATCGCCCGGGATCGTGGCATCCCGCACAACAGGCAATGCCTCGGCTCCCGGAGGACTTCGACGCCCGTCGGAGCGCGGGGCGGTTGCCGGAGCGAGCGATGTCGTGGACGCGGGTGCGCACGCGCTCACCGTCCTGCCCGCATCCCCGCCGCCCGATCGTGCGGAACGGCGGGGCATCGGTGTCGTCAGGCTCCGTCGCGCAGGTCGCGGAAGAAACTGTCGACATGCGCGCGCAGACCCTCGATGCGCCGATCCCGCGCGGCCGCCGCATCGTGCCCGAGGTACGCCGGAGGATCGAGACGCCGGACGTTCCGCGAGCATTCGAAGTTCGCGCAGAGCAGGGTGCCCACGGTGTTTCCCGCGCGGCCCGCCTTACCCGCGCGCCGCGCGGAGAAGAAGACGACGTCGTTCGGCAGCGTCACGTCCGCGCACCAGGAGCACTGGGGACGCGATCGTGTCGGCTGCTCGGCCTGGCGGAGTTGCAGACCGACCGGCTTGTCGTCGATCTCGGCGACGACGAAGCCGAGCAGGGGCGCCTTGGGGTCGCGCCAACCGAAGTAGTCCAGGCGGTCCCAGTCGTTCCCGTCGAGATCGGTGGGGATGACCAGGGCGCTGCGTTCGCGCGTCGAGACATTGACGAACGAGGAGCGTACGGAGGCAGGGGTGAGAGCGTGCATGAAGGAATCCCGTCATCGGGCTGCGCGGCCATCGACCGCGCAGCAGAATGCCGCGCGCAGCAGTGCCGCGCGCGAGCGGAGACCCGCGCCCGGAGGGCGAGAGGCCGGAAGGGCGCGACCCGAGAGCTCGGGCCCGCGCCGGCGCCGGTCAGCCGGCGAGAGAAACGGCGCGATCGGCGCCTCTGCCGCCGGCGTTCTGCACGCCGACGACCCCCTCACGCCCGAAGGGCATCGACGAGGAGACGGGGGACATGTCTCCAGGGTACGCCGCTCAGGCGCGGAACGGCTGAGAGCCGAGGACGCGCTCGACGGTCATCTCGAGCACGACGCGCTCGGGATTGACGCGCGGCTGGCGGTAACGCGCCGCGTACAGCTCGACGGCGTGTGCGACCGCCTCGGGGTCGTCGGTGACGCGTGCCGGACCCTCGAAGCTGATCCATCGAGCCCCGTCGACGGAGCACACCGCCGCGCGCCCGCTGCGCTCGGCGTTGACGAACTTCTGCGTCCCACGGGATCCGATGATGCGCACCACGCCGTCCTCGTAGGTGAACCCGACGGGCACGGCGTGGATCCTCCCCCGTCGCCCCACGGTCGACAGCGTCGCGAGGTGATACTCGCGGAGGAAGGAGAGCGCATCGTCGGTCAGCACGGTTCCAGGGTGCCACGTCCGGCTATGTGGGTAATGGTGCGGTCAGCGGCATCCCAGCGCCGCAGGCACGTCGCCCGCACGGACAGCTCGCCGCCACCGGCTGCGGCCACGACGGTCAACGCCTCGGAGAGATGCTCGAGAGGAACGCGGCGCGCGAGAGTGACGTGGGGCGTCCATGCGCCCGGAGCGGTGTGATCGCCCTCGCCGATCGATCCCGCCTCGGCGTGGATGGCGGCATGCAGGCGCAGCAGGGCCGCCGACGGAACGACCGAACGGGCGAGCACTCGGCTCCGTCCCAGGCCGAAAAGCACGGGAGCCCCGAGCGTCAGGCCCAGGGGCAGCCCGTCCTCGAACGTCGAACCGTCGATCTCGTTCAGGGAGGAGCGCACCAGCATCGTCACGTGCGGGCGATTGCTCGCGCCCGTGTGCTGCGCCTGACTGGGCAAGCCGGCCGCGAGCAGGGCGTCCCACTCGCGTCGCACCGCGGCATCCGATGATTCGTCGAAGGTGAGCTCGATGCTCACGACGGACTTCATACGTATGTCAGCGCGTAGACCACCACGCCGCGGCCACGAGCGCGGGCTGGAAGAACAGACGCGTGAAGCGCTTGCGGTCCGTGTCGAGCCCGAAGGCCGAGCGCCGCTTGCGCCACTGATCGACGTTCCCGGGGAAGATCGCGATGAAGAAGGCCGCAAGAGCCGCGCCGATCCGCCGACGTTCCCGCGGAAGAGCGATCAGGGCGAGACCGAAGCCCGCTTCGACGACTCCGGATGCCACGACCACCAGGTCGCGATCGAGGGGAAGCCGTTCCACGAGAGCGTCGGGCACCTGGGCCTGGAAGTCGCGACGCGCGAACGTCAGGTGCGAGACGCCGGCGAAGATCATGGCCGCTGCGAGCGTCCACCGTACGAGCGATTTCATGACCTCACCGTAGGCTCCGCCGCTCACGTCGAACGCGGGCTTGACGGGCGGGCGCGCGGCGGGGTGAACCGTCCCCGGCGCCTACGCGAGGAGGTCGGTTCGCGCAACCCCCGGCCTCCGCCCGCAGGACGGCGTTTGACTGTGACCACCAGCGAGAGGAGGAGCGCGTGACCATCACGGAGATGCCGCCGGCGGCGACCGATGACGCTGATGCCGACACCCTCCTCACACGCGCCTCAGCGGGAGACCGAGACGCCTTCGGCGAGTTCTACGACCTCACCGCTCCCCGCATCCATGCCGTGCTTCTGGTCCTGACGCGGAATGCAACACGGTCCGCGCTTCTCCTCGAAGAGGTATACGTCGAGGCGTGGGAGCACGTCGTGGCGCGGGGCGTCCCGCGGTGCCCGGCGTGGGAGTGGGTGTCGCTGATCGCGCGCCGTCGCGCCGTCGCTGCGGTCTGACCCGGACTTACGCGGAAAGTGGGGCGGACCGTTCCGTCGCACCGATGTCGACGGTCAGTCCGCCGGACGAGTTCGCCGAGTTGGCGTACAACTGGAGCAGAGACGGATCGAGCATCTCGGGCTCACTATCGCCGAAGACGAAACGCAGCGGGATCGAGGGCTGGAGCCAGATCGTGCTCCGTCCCACGGCCTCGCCTTCGGGATGCCGCCACGAGAGGGTAAAGCTCTCCCCCCGTCGGAGCTTCGTCGCGATCACGACTTTGACGTGCGCCAACACGCGGTCCGGCATCTGGATGGGGTCCGCGGAGGACCCGTAGAACAAGGAGCCCATCGCGGGCCTCCTTCCGGAGTTCGTCGTAACAAAAATTTTACTAGATTCCCTAACTATCTCCTAGTGCGAAGAGTGACTTTTCCACGTCCCGAAATGAACTATCCACTATCCCGCGAGATCCATAGGCATGCGTGATTCTCGTTTGCCTAACTAGACTGTGCGATCGGGCGGTCCGGGCGACAGGAGAACGATGACAATCGTGGAGAACGACGACCCTTCGACGGTTGCCGCCCGCGCCGTCGAGCGTCTGCGCGTGGCCGAGGCACGCCTCGCCCGTCGACGCCAGACCGATTGCGGCCCGAGCGAGAACGCCCGGGCTGCCATGCGGTTGATTCTCGAGCGCGCCGACGACGGGCAGACGGTGACGCCGACCGAGATCGCTCAGGCGCTCGGCGTGTCCACCGCATCGGTGACAGGGATGCTCGACCGGCTGCACGCCGGCGGCCTGATCGGGTTCATCGCGAACCCCGACGACCGGCGCAGCAAGTTCGTCGTGCCGTTCGATCGATCCGTCGACGCCGACGCCATCGATCCCGTCACCGCGCGGATCAGGGAGTTCGCCCTCACCCTCCCCGCTGACGCGGCCGGCCACCTCGCGACCTTCCTCGACCAGGTGCGCGAGGTCGTCGACGCCGAATGCCGCTGAAGCACTAAGCGGGGCGAGCCTCGGGCGAATCCGGCTCCGGTTCGGCGATCACGGTCAGGCCGTTCGCCGAGCTCGCTTCGTGCATGAGCTCATCGATCCAGCGGCGGTTCAGCTGCGGCGGTCGGCTGCCGTAGAAGTGGAAGACGAGGGGGATCGACGGGTGGATCCAGAGCGTCCGCGTCCCGCTTCCGTCCCCGACCGGGAAATGGAACATGAAGGGTTCTCCGCGGCGCAGCTTGTTCATGAACACCATGCGCAAGTGGGAAAGCGTTCTGTCCTCGATATCGAAGGAATGACCCAGCGCGTTGTAAACCAGTTTTCCCACGAAAACAGATTACATGGCGGCGTTCGATTAATTACCCGAGAAGGAACAACGCCCTCGATCAACCCACGCTCGGATAGAGTCCAGTGCGTGGGGAGAGCGCATCGTCCGAGCCGGCAGCGCCGTCGCATTCCTCGGGTCGTTTTCCTGGTGGGTGCCGTGGTGCTCGTCGTCGCGCTCATCGCCGCGATAGCCGTCGTCGGGAACCTGGTGTCCTCGCTTTTCCAGACCCTCGCCGCCCGTCCGCCCGCCGTCGACACCCGCATCGTCGCTCCGGACGAATCGAAGGCCGCGAAAGCCGCCGGCGATGCCTCGGCCACGCCCGACGAAGCCGCCGCCGCGACGTGGCTCGCCGCTCAGCCCACGACATATTGGCTGACCCCCGAGATCGACCCCGTCGACGAGGTCTGGGACCGCGTCGCTCATCTCGCCTCCGAGGCTCGGGATCAGGATGCCGCCCTCTCCGTCGCCGTCTATGGGCTGCCGGACCGCGACTGCGGGAATCACTCGGCCGGTGGACTGGACCCCGACTCCTACCGCGACTGGACCGCGCGGATCGGCGATGCGCTTCGCAACGCACCCGACGTGCAGAAGATCGTGATCCTCGAGCCCGACAGCATCGCGTTGTCGTCCTCGTGCGGTTCTCCCGCGGATCGCGCGGGCTACCTCAAGACCGCCCTCGAGAACGTCCGCGGGACGAACACGTGGATTTACCTCGATGGCGGCCACTCCGCGTGGCATCCGGTCGACGAGATGGCCTCGCTGATCTCGGCCACGGGCCTCATCGGCGACGTGCGCGGGGTGGCGCTGAACGTGTCGAATTACCAGGACACCGCGGCGGAGTTCGCCTATGCGCACGCCCTGTCCGAGCGACTCGGGGGGACGCACGCGGTGATCGACACGTCGCGCAACGGTGCCGGCCCGGCCGGTTCCGAGTGGTGCAACCCTGCCGGACGGCTCGTCGGGCCGGCAGGCGGCTCCTTCGGCGACGGAGTCGTCGACACGACGCTGTGGATCAAGCCCCCCGGCGAAAGCGACGGCGAGTGCAACGGAGGACCTCCCGCGGGAACCTGGTGGCCCGCCGCCGCGGTCGAACTCACGCGCGAGAGCCGCTGACACCACGCGTCGAACAGTCCCCGCGCCGCCCAGGGGTTCGCGAAAGTGTGTAAAGATGTGGCTCGGTCCGTGTGGCCGCCGCGTCTCGGGGGAGAACGCGGGCACGTTTTCGTGCGAACCAGAAGAGTGGGTGCGATGAGCGACAGCACGGAGATGCTGAAGACGGCCGTGATCGTGGAAGACGATCCGGATATCCGTCATCTCCTCGTCGAGGTCTTGGAAGCGGCCGGTTTCTCGACGGTCTCCGTCGGCAACGGCATCGACGGGGTTCGCGCCGTCATCGCCTATCAGCCCCTCATCACCACTCTCGACGTCAACATGCCGGGCATCGACGGCTTCGAAGCCGCGCGACGGATCCGGGCGCAGAGCGACACGTACATCATCATGCTGACCGGGCTCGAGGAGGAGGCCGACGTCGTCCTCGGACTCGGCGCCGGTGCCGACGAGTACGTCGTGAAACCGTTCCGACCGCGCGAGCTGCGCGCGCGCATCGAGGCGCTTCTGCGCCGGCCCCGCGCCGGCGGGACCGCTGGTGCCGCCCCGCGACAGGACAGCGTGGGCCCGTCCTTCCCGGCTGCACGCCCGGCCGAACAGCAGGCACCCGCTGCCGTCCCGCCGACGGCTCCCCCACCCGCCGCGACGAGCGTCCCCGTCGTCGTTCCCTCATCCCAGGGCCCGGAGCCCCGGGAACACGCCGGCGCGGAACTCGCGACGCGCCCGTCGTCCGACGTCGTCGCCCGATCGAACAACGCCGTCACCCCTGGCGGCGGCCCCTGGATCGTGCACCGCGACCTCCAGCTCGACCCCGACAGCCGGATCGTGCTCGTCGGCGGCGACGAACTGGAGCTGACGCGCACCGAGTTCGACCTCCTGGCGACGCTCATGGAGTCGAAGCGACGCGTGCGGAGCAAGGCCGACCTCACGCTGGTTCTCCGAGGCGAGTCCTACGTGACCAGCTACTTCGTCGGTGAGGCCGACAAGCGGGCGATCGAGGCGCACATGACCAACCTCCGTCGCAAGCTCGGCGACAACCCCGCGAACCCGCGCTACATCGAAACGGTCCGCGGGGTGGGGTATCGCCTCACGTCCGAGTTGATGGCCGCTCCCTGATCCTTCGCCCCTCCGACGGATACAACGGATGCCTCGACCCTCCCCAGGGCCGAGGCATCCGTGTTTTCTGACGCGTTCGGGTCGCGATCAGATCGGGTGTCCGTCACACCTTGAAGCCGTGGTGACGACGGACGAGCTTGGAGAACATCAGGAGGGTCTGCAGAACGGTGACGACACCGACGATCGGCCACCCGATCCACAGGATCGACGACTGCACCATGGGGCCGACCATGACCCAGATCACGGCGAGCGCGACGGCGACGGCGAGGAGCACGACCATCGGGGCCCAGTGGCCGAGTCCGCCACCGCGTTCGGCCTTGGCCTGCATCGCCCAGTTGTCGACCTTCTTGCGGGACAGGAAGCGCGTCCACGAGCGGACGAAGTGGCTGATGCGAATCCACATGAAGATCTCGGCCGGGAAGAAGAGCACGGCGAACAGGATGTCCCGACGGTTGACGGCCTTCATCGTGCGGGCGATGCGCAGGTTCAGCAGCATGGCGATCACGGGCGGGATGAGCCACAGCGGCGAGAAGACGAACGCGCCGATCGAGAGCGATCCCGCGAGCAGGGTGAGGAACGCGACGCGGACGAACAGGTTCGTCAGCATGCCGAAGTTCTCGAACCACCGCAGGCGCAGGTTGGGGTGGAAGGGCTGGCCCTTGGTGTCACCGCGCTGGCCAGGCCACATCAGCTCGATCGCGCCGTACGTCCACTTCACCTGCTGGGCGTCGTACCCGGAGAGCGTGGTCATGCCACCCACGTCGGCGCGGGCGTACGGGCTGATCTTGGTCAGGTAGCCGGCGCTCTTGATCTGCAGCGAGAGGAGCGAGTCCTCGACCTCCGAGTCCTTGACCCACGGGGTGACCTGGTGGTTCTGCTTCATCGCGTCGCGGAGCGCGTTGGTCGAGAAGATCGAGAACTGCCCGCCGAGCACGGCCATGTTGCGTCCACGGAGCATGTTCTGCAGGTTGAAGGCCGCGAACTGCGTGCGCTGCCCGGCGGTGAGGAACTTGGCCACCACTCCCTTGATGGGGCGGTCGTCGATCGTGTAGATCGCCGAGATACCACCGATGCGGGAGTCGGAGACGGCCTCGGTCTCGAGGTACTCGACGGCTTTGCTGTCGGCGATGGTGTCGCCGTCGACGCCCAGGAGGTAGTCATAGCCCTCGACGAGCGAGTACCCGTAGTTGAGCGCACCGACCTTCTTGTCGGGGTTCTTGCCGATGTCGTGGACGAACACCTCGGTGAACTGCTCGCCGAGATCGGTGACGACCTCGTGCGGGCCGCTGTATTCGGAGGCGATCTTGACGGTGTTGTCGGACGTGTTGTTCACCACGACATGGATGACATCGGGCACGCGGGTCTGACCGAGAAGCGCCTCGATCACGGCGGCGATCGACTCCTCCTCGTTGTACGCGGGGATGACACAGCCGATCGTCGAGCGGTGGACCGAGGTGTTCTCGAGCACCGCCGCGAAGTCGTCGGCGAAGCCGTGCTCCGAGGCCGCCCCGCCGTTCACGTCGTCGGACGTGTAGGCGAGTGCCTTGGTGTGAGGGGCGAAGCTGCGCGCATCGGTCATGGCGGTGTCTTTCCGTTTCGGAGGGGTGGCGTGTCGGCCATGTCCCACTCTGGTAGGTTCACCGCAAGACGCCAGCCGGGATCCGGCATCGTCCCCGCAAGATTCCCTCAAGATCCGCTCAGGGGAGCAGGAGCAGAAAGCGCCCGCCGATGGCTGTCCTCGACCTCATCGCCGCCATCGCCGCCGCCGCTCTCTCCGTGACCGTGCTCTTCCTTGCCCACGGCCGTCACGGAGACGATCGCGGAGGGCCGCGTGCCGAGCTGGTGCGCTACTTCGGGATCGCCGCACTGGCCGCGCTCGCGTGCGCTTTCCTGAACGTCCTCGAGGAGATGGGCGGTGGCACGTTCGCCGCCGCCGTGGGTAACGCCACGAACGTCTTCGCCCCGGCGCTGGCGTGGGCGGGACTCCGACGCCTCAACGCCCGACCCGCGATCGGTGCGATCACCGCGGGCGCCGGCGCCATTCTCATGCTCGGCGTGACGTACGTCATGCCGCTCGACGACGCCATCCTCTGGAAGACCTTCGGCATCGCCGCCTTCAGCACTCTGGCCGCGATGGAGGCGCGCCGCGCACCGATCAGCGCGATCCGCGGGACATCCCTTCTCGCCGGATCCCTCGCGGTCTTCGCCGCGTACAACGCGAGCCGCCTGGTCGTCGCCGGGGCGACGGGGATCAACTCACCGCTCTGGGAGAAGGTCAGTTCCGCAGAGCTCACCTCGGTCGTGAGTGCGCTCACCATCTGCGCCGCCACCATCGCCACCCTCCAAATGGGCCGGCAACTCGACGACGACCCTGCCCCCGGGACGCGAGCGCACGACCGCGGGGCACTTCGACGCGAGGCCCACGATCTGTTGGAAGAACATTCGGCCATCGACGTGGTCGTCGTGCGCATTCCCGAAATCGACCTCATACGGGCCGCCCACAGCAACGAGCGCGCCGAGCAGATGCTCACCGCCCTCGTGGATGCCGCCCGCGAGACGCTGTCCGCGGTCGGCGCGGGGGTGCCCGCGCGCGACACCGTCTTCTTCCTCCTCCCGGCGAGCGCGGAGGTCGCTCGGGTCGAGCAGTCCGTCCGCGACGCGTTCGCCACGGCGATGCCGCTGATCGGGTACGACGACACCCCCGATCTCTTCTTCGAGCATCACCGGGTCGGTGATGTCGACGGGGTCTCGATGCTCATGGAGAGCCGCCGCCTCCGACCGCGCCAGCCTCTCCCCCACTGACATCGGGGGAGCATGGCAGGGAGGGCGCCGTGCCGAACGAGCGTCGAGGCCGGGTCAGCCCTGATCGGTCGTCTGACCCCATCCGGGCGCGCGTCCGTTGGTGTCGGTGGTGGTGCTCTGCGGCGTCGTCTGGGTGCTGTCGACGGGATAGATCGCGATGGGGAGGTATTGGTAGACGGTCTGCTGGCTGAACGACGCGTCCGTGTTGGCCGTTCCCTCGACCGCGACGCTCAGCGCGAACTCGAGAGTGATCCCGTACGTGTCGTTCGGTAGTTGGCGGATCGAGGTGGTGGGCACCAGCAGCCCGCCCTGGAAGCTGTTGAGGAGCAGTCCGCGGTCGGATCGAAGCGTGTCCGACGGCACGAGGGTGCGCGGATCGGCGCTGAACTGGAACGGGTTCGACACCTGTCCCCCGGTCTGGGCGGTCTGCGACGTGATCGAGACCGAGGAGAGGTAGACGCGGCGCTTCTGCGTCAGCACGGCCTTCTCATCGACGCGGTGATCGTAGACGTTGACCGCGAAGCCGAGCTGCTTCTCGTTGGTGGGTGTCCACTCCATCGTGCGCTTGGGGTCCACGGCCCAGACGTCCAGCCGGAGCTCCAGACCATCTTCAACCTCGGACGACAGGGTCACCGAGCCGTCGTAGGTGAAGCGCGAGTCGAACGGCATGCTGGTCGACGCCGCTTGCGGGGCGGTCGTCGGCACGACCACCGACTGATTCGTCGACGAGTGGCCCTGGAAGGCGTTGAACGCGTCGATGACCTGAGTGCACCCACTGAGGGTGATCGGTCCGACGACGAGCGCGGAAGTGATCGCGAGCACGCGCAGAGCGCGTCGGCGAGAGGTCGAGGTCACGGGTGTCTCCTGAGGGAGGGCGCTGGCGCGCAAAGGTCGATAAACGACCATCACACTGCGGGATGCAGGCCTCAGGGGGAGTCTGACCGGACGACGTGCCCCGGTGGGCACAAACGGCGAGCAGAGACAGGATGGCGCGCAGAAGACTACACCACCGTCGATACACTCGAAGACATGTCAGCGGGAAGGAGCGTCGGATCGGCAGCACCGATCCGGGCGCTGGAGCTCGACGAGGGGTCCACTCCCAGCAGTAGGACGCGTTCCGTCTGGCTCCTGCAGCTCGTTCTCGGAGCCAGCGTGGTGATCACCGTGCTGCTCACTCAGGCGCTGGAGCCGTCCCTCTTCGCCGTCTGGACGTTCTCGACGGGCGTCGGCGTCGTCATCGCCCTGACCGCGGTCGCCATCATCGTCCCCTGGCACCGCCTCCCGCGAAGCGCGGTGGCCATCATCCCGTTCGGCGACATCATCGGCATCGGGCTGCTGAGCTTCGGCACGGATCTGCGTTTCGGGTTCTTCTGGGTGTTCCCCATCACGTGGATCGCGACCCATTTCGCCGTGACCCTGTTGATCTCGACTCTCGCGACCGTCGGCGTCATCATCGTGGTCGACGCCGCCGCGAACGGGTCCGGACCGGCCACCGCTCTCCGGCTCATCGTCGTCCTCCTGTCACTGACGTTCATCGGAATCACGGCCTATCTCTCGTCGAGGCAGACCCGCGCGTTCAAACAGCTCTTGCGACGCCAAGCCAGTCGATTGCAGGGCACCCTGCAACGCGTGACGGGTCAGGAGAGGCGCGTCTCGCAGGTGCTCAACGGGCTCGACACGGGCATTGCGCGCATGTCGGCGGACGGCGAGGTCCTCGCCCTCAACGACACCTACCTGTCGTTGTACGGCATCGATCGCGACGAGCCGCAGCGCCCCGGCAGCGCCGTGGAGTACGCGACCCTGCGCGGCGAGCCGCTGAGCGAGTCGGAGCGCCCGTTCGCTCGCGCAGCTCGAGGCGAGCAGTTCGACGACGAGCGGGTCTGGCTGTTCGACGCAGACGGAGCGTGGCACGCCCTGTCCGCTTCCACCCGACGCCTCGTCTCGTCCGACGAGCCGGAGAGCACGCTTCTGATCGTCCACGACATCACCGCTCTCATCGAAGCCGAGCGCGCACGCGAACGACTGGCCGCGACGGTGTCGCACGAGTTGCGCAACCCGCTGACCGCGATCATCGGCCACGCCGATCTGGCTCTCGACGACCCTGATCTCTCGCCGAAGGTGCGGGAGCAACTCGAGGTCATCGCCGGCGCCGGGGAACGAATGCAGAAGTTGATCTCCGAGATCCTGGCGAACTCGCGAGGTGTCTTCCGCGAGAAGGACACGCCGAAGACCGCGGATGCCATGCGCATCATCGCGTCGTCGCTGGAATCCTTCCGCCCGGCCGCCGCGTCGCGCAGAGTCAGCATCATCGACGATCTTCCCGACACCGCCGAAGTGGTCGGCGATGCGTTCCGGCTCCGGCAGGCTTTCGACAACATCCTGAGCAACGCGATCAAGTACACCCCGGGCGGCGGCACGGTGCGCCTCTCCGCGGAGGTCGGCGACGAGAGCGTCGTCCTGCGATTCGCCGACACGGGGATCGGCATCCCGGCCGAAGACCTGCCGCGAATCTTCGACCCCTATTTCCGCTCACGCGCGGCCCGGGACAGTTCGACGCCGGGGACGGGCCTGGGGATGGGGATCGTCCGAGGGATCGTCGAAGAGAACGGAGGCACCGTGTCACTGGAAAGCGAACTCGGATCCGGCACCACGGTGACGGTCGTCCTCCCGATCCCGCTGAAGGATCGCGAGGAGTGACGGCCGTCGAGACCCTCGCGAATCTCAGCCTCGCGCAGGCGACGGTCACCACCCTCGCGTCGATCATGATCGTCAGCCTGGGTTTCCTCCCCCGCCCTTCCCGCGCGGCCTTGCTCTGGTCCCTGGCATTCCTGCTCGCGATGAGCAGCACCTGGACATCGGTCGTCGGCGTCGCGGTCGGCGACGAGTCACTCCGCCGTGTGGGGCTGGGGTTGATGCTCGGCGCGCCGGCGCTCATCTGGTCGGGCTTCCGGGCGCGGCGGGGCGGGCGGGCCCTGCCGTGGGTGGGTGCGCTGCAGGGAGTGTGCTCGGCCGTGCTTTTCCTTTTCGCACAGGATGCCGCCGCATACGGCCTCGCGTTCCGTCTGGCGTTCCTCGCCGCCGCCGTGTTCGCGGGGCTGACGATCCTCGAGTTGAGGCGCTCCCCCGACGGACGCGAGCGTCTCATGCTCCCTCTCCTCGTCGTCTCGGCTGGGTTCGTCGTCCTCGCCCTGGCGAGCGTGGTCTCGGCGATCGCGGCTCCGGCAGCGATCGGTGACCTCCAGCTTCCGCGCCTGCTGAACGGGCTCGCGATGCTCATCTACCTCGTGTGCGCGACCGTCAGCCTGCTCTATTTCACGTCGGTCTCCCCCGGGTACTCGCTCACGGCGACCGCGTGGCCGCAGTTCGCCGTCACGGCATCCGATCGTCTGCGACGTGCGGGCGATGCAGCCGAGCCCGGCTGGGTGGCGCTCTCGATCCAGGTGGACGATCCGGCTCACCTGCGCAGTGCGGCGGGCGACAACAACTGGGCGCACATCATCTCGGCGTTCGAGTCGCTCATCACCGAGGTGTTTCCCGCCGAAGCCGACATCGGACGCAGGGCGAGCGGTCATCTCGTGGTCGTCGTGGCGCGCCCCGACACCGTGGTCCGAGAGTACGTGCGAACGGTGCTCCGCCGATTCACCGAGATGGATGCCACGTCGTGGATCGCCGTCCAGCTCTCGGCCAGCGTCGGGTGGGTACCCGCGGAAGCCGCAGGTTACGACTTCGATACGCTCGTCGAGCAGGCGGACACGGCGGCGTCGACGGCTCAGCGTCTCGGCGGAGACCGGTGGGAACGCGTGCGGCTCTGAATCAGCCGGCGGATCCCCCGCCCGCGATCGCCACGGTGAGCGCGTCGCTGGCCGTCTGCTTAGCGTACTCGTCCGACGTGGGCGTCGCCTGCACGAGGTACTCGTAGGTGAATTGCAGGGTGACAAATGTGGCGTCGGCGGGGACCTCGCCGACGTTGAACGTCTGCGAATAGCTGTAGGGCGAGAGCACGAGGTAGCCGGGTGCGTTCGACTGGTCGGTCTGCGCGGCGAGCGGCGCGAAGGACTGGGTCTCGTTCCCCGGGACCGCGGTCATCGTCGCGCGTTGCAGGTAGACCTTCTGGCCGTCGTCCGGCGTCACCGTCGTGACCATCGACAGGCTCACCGGCTTCAACGCGGTCGGGGTCCACTTGTCCATCGACAGCGTGGACCAGTAGTTCACCGTCGCCGAGACGGCCCCGGCCGTGACGGTCTTCTGCGTTGAGCCGCTGGAGAGGTCGTTGGACACCGGCTGGGGCGCCGGCGTGGAGACCTGCGTCGGCGACGGAGACGCTGACGCGGCGTTGCCGCCCTGCGCCCACGGCGGCGCTCCGCACCCGGCGACGGCGAACGTCATCGCCACACCGACCGTGCCCAGCACGACACGACCACCACGCGCCCGGTTCCGCATGCGCCCTCCCCCGTCGGGGTCAATTCTAGGGTGAGGCGCACCACCCGGGCCTCTGACGCCCGCTCGAGGGCGTCCTATTGTTCGTGGGTGATCGGTACTCATGATCGTCGGCCGGCGGCTCGGGCAGAACGCGTCTTCGCCTGGAGCCTCGGGGCCGTTCTCGTCGTCGGGCTCTTCGCGACGGCGTGGGTCGGTGTGCGCGGGGGCTTGGCCGTCGCTCACCTCGCGTCTGCGCGCCAAACGCTCGAGACCGCCGAGGCCAACTGGGACGACCCTCCGACCATCGCGGCGGCACTCGATGCCGCTCAGCACGACACCTCCGCCGCCCACGCCCTGACGAGCGACCCCGTGTGGTCGTGGGCGGAACTGCTTCCGTGGATCGGGCCGCAGCTCAGGGCTCTCGCCGTGTCCTCCGCGGCGCTGGACACCGCCGTCTCCGAGGGTCTCGCACCGCTCTCGTCCGCGGCATCCGCTCTCTCCGGGGACGCCCTGCGCCCCCGGGAGGGTGCGTTCGACACGGCCGTCATCGCGTCGCTCGAGCCCGAGGCCGGGGCCGCCGCGACGCACCTTCGCGCCGCGGCGGACGAACTGTCCAGCGTCGACACGGCGCCCCTGCTCGGCCCGCTTCGAGACGGCGTCACCCGCGCACGAGAGCTCGTCGGCAGCGCCGCGACAGCGTCGGACGCTCTTCATCGAGCAACCCTGCTGCTTCCGCGCATGCTGGGCGCCGACGGACAGCGGTCCTACCTCGTCCTGTTCCAGAACAACGCGGAATGGCGCTCGCTCGGCGGCATCGTCGGCGCGGTCGCGCAGGTCGACACGCAGGACGGGCGCTTCGCGCTCGTCGACCAGGCGTCGACATCCGACTTCCCGATCGAAACCGAGCCGGTGGTCGATCTCCCCGGCGAGGTTCGGGATCTCTTCGACACCCGACCGGCGCGCTACATCCAGAACGTCACGCAGGTACCAGACTTCACCCTCGGCGCACCGATCGCCCGCGAGATGTGGCAACGCCTGCGCGGGCGGACCGTCGACGGCGTCATCACCCTCGACCCCGTCACCCTCGGCTACGTCCTGAAGGCGACGGGTCCGGTCACGTTGCCGACCGGCGATCAGCTCACGTCCGACAATGCAGTGCCGCTGCTGCTGCAGGAGGTCTACCGGCGATACCCCGATCCCGCTCGTCAGGACGAGTTCTTCCGCGCGGCGACCGCGGCCGTCTTCTCGGCTCTCGCCGAGGGACGCGCCGATCCCGAGCTCCTTCTCGCCGCCCTGAGCGAAGCGGGCTCCGAGGGCCGACTGATGCTCTGGAGCGCGGATGCCGACGAGCAGGCGGTCCTCGACGGAACGACGCTGCAGGGCACGCTGCCGCATGACGCCACGGATCAGACCACGTTCGGGGTCTACCTCAACGACGGCACGGGCTCGAAGATGGACTCCTACCTGCACCCGAGCGTCGACGTCGCGCGGTGCGGACAGGGCTCGGCGGTGTTGAGCGTCACGCTGCGCAACGACGCCCCGGATCCGGCCTCCCTCCCCTCATATGTGACGGGAGGCGGCGAGTACGGAGTGCCGGTCGGCGAGGCGCTCACGGGCGTGTACGTCGTTCTGCCCGTCGAGGGAAGGCTCGAGGGATACGCTTCGACGTCGGACGGCATACCGCCGGGCTTCGCCGGGGGAACCTTAGAGGGACGCCCCGTTCTGAAGTGGTCCGTTCAGCTGGCTCCCGGCGAACAAGCGCATCTCGACGTACGGGTCTCCGCGTCGTGGACGCCGCATCTCGCTGCCGTTGTGACACCGACGATCTCGAGTCCGTCTATCGGGCACGGAGCCGCCGGCTGCGGGTCGAGCTGATCACGGAAGGACGAGTCACCACGGGCACCCCCGCCCGCCCTGGTGAAGTCCACGGCCTTCCCTCGTGAATCCGCCGCGATAAGACGGCACCCCGATCACGTCCTTCGAGAGACTGCCGTCTGGGGCGATCCTCACCGGCAGAGGTCGAGCGGATCGCTCTTCGACTTCCACCCGGCCACCGTGCCACCGAGATGGGACCCACCATGAAGAACACGATCCTCCGCGCTGCCGCTGCGGTCTCGCTGGCCGCAGCCGTGTTGTTGGCGCCGACCGCCGCCAACGCTTACGTCGATCCGTCCGCCGTCGTCGTGACGCCGAGCACGATCGCTCCGGGCGAGTCCTCGACCTTCACCACGCCCGGCACCCCGTTCACGGGCAACGAAGACGTGCTGATCTCCATCACCGGCGAAAGCGCCTCGGGCGCGACGCTCGGCGTGGTGAAGACCGCGGTCGAGACGAACTCGAGTCTGCACACCAGCGCGAACGCCGGAAAGCTCAACGTCCGGATCACGTTCCCCTCCAGTGCGACCGGCACGTACAACCTGACGTTCACGGGCGCGACGAGCGGCACCGTGCTGCACGCCCAGGTGCTGGTCGCGAAGGCGAGCCCGACCCCGACGACTCCGCCGGCATCGGCGGGGCTGGCCAAGACCGGTATCGACGGCGGTGCCACCGCCGGCCTGTGGATCGCGGGTGGCGCGCTCGTCGCCACGGGTGCCGCAGTGGGTGTCGGAGCCGTCGTGCGCCGTCGCCGCCAGACGGCCGCCCAAGGCT
>NZ_JARHXC010000272.1:0-18710 GCF_029222405.1 Microbacterium sp. Kw_RZR3
GGTGCAGCCGGTGAAGAGGAGGGCCGCGGCGAGGGCGATCGGCACAGCGAGAAGGGGGCGAGACAGCGGCATGTGGTCCTCCGTGGTGTCAGAAACACCCACCCTCACAAGGCATGGCCCCGCGGACGTCGTTCTCAGGGCTCATTTCGCCCGCCGCTTCCGCTGACGAGCGCGCCCGCCGTCACCCGACCGTCGGTCACGATGAACGTCTCATCGAGGGAATCGCTATGAACGAGGTCGTGCGTGACCAGGAGCGTCGCCGTCTGTCGTTCGTGCGTGAGTCGGGCGATGAGCGCCATGATGACCGCCCCGCGGGCGCGGTCGAGAGCGCTGGTGGGCTCGTCGACGAGGAGCACGCGCGGCTCGTGGACGAGCGCCCGGGCGATCGCGACGCGCTGGCGCTGTCCGCCCGACAACTGCGCCGGTCGTCTGTTCGCGTGCTCCGCGAGCCCGACGGCGTCGAGCAACTCGTCCACTCGCGCACGGATCGCGGGCCTCCGCGTGCGACGGTGGCGTCCCCCCAGCTCGGCCATCGCGCACAGCTGCTCGCGCGCGGTCAGCGCGGGAAGGAGCTGCGGTTGCTGGAACACGATCCCGATGCGCTCGCGGCGAAGAGCGGTCGCATCCGCGCGGCTGAGGCGCGTGGCATCCGTCCCGTCGATGACCACGCGGCCCGCGTCGGGTCGGACGAGGGTCGCGGCGATCGCGAGCAGGCTCGATTTGCCGGAGCCCGATGCTCCGGTCAAGCCGGTCACGACACCGGGACGAGCCTCGAGAGTGGCGTGGTCGACGGCGGTGAGGCGGGCGTCTCCGTCGGGATAGGTGAGGGTGACGTCGTCGAGAAGGATCATCGAGTGCTCCCGAGAGCGGTGAGGGGGTCGGACGAGGTGACGGTGCGCAGCGAAACGGCCGCGCCGAGCACGCCGAGCGCGATCATGATCGCGGCGGGCACGAGGGTCGTCAGGGGGCTGAGGACGAAGGGCAGCGCGCCGCCGGCCAGCGCGCCGAGCAGCGCCGTGAGGCCGATGCCGACCCCCACCCCGACCGCGAGCACCACCAGCGCCTGACCGAGAGCGTCGCGGACGAGAGCGGGGGTGCTCGCCCCGAGGGCCTTGAGCACCGCGATGTCGCCGGAGCGCTGCATGGTCCATACGGTGAAGAACGCGCCGACGACGAGCGCCGAGACGCCGAAGAGCATCGCGATCATGAGCGCGAGCGAGCCGATCTCGGAGCGGAACGTCGACAGGGCGGTGAGGCTCGACAGGGGAGAGGATGCCGTGGTGCCGGTGTCGGCGGCGACGGTGTCCCACGCGGGTGAGCCGGAGACCGCGAGCACGGTCGGCTGTCCCGTTCCGCCCAGACGCTGGTCGAGGGCTGCCCACGCGTTCGACGTGAGCGTGACCACCGGCGTGTGGCTGTACCAGTCGTCGCCCCCGATCGCCGTGACCCGATAGGAGGATCCCGCGATCGTGACCTCGTCTCCGACCGCAGCGCCGAGGTTCTTCGCGGCCCCCGTCGACAGGTCGATCTCGTCGTCGCGGCGGGGAGCGGCGAACGTCGTGCCGGCGTCGAGGCCGAACAGGGCCACCGCGGTCGAGGCGCCGGGTCCCTCGGCGCGCGTCTGCGTGATGCCGACCGGGGCGACCGCGTCGACACCCGCGGCCTCACGCCACGCGTCGACGGTGTCCCGATCGATCGAGGAGTCGGCGAACGTCGCCGCGGCGTCGCCCACCGGCTGCAGCACGAGCCGGTCGGCGGGCAGCGCGAGCACCGCCGAGACGTTCTGGGCGGCGAGGCCTCCGGTGAGGCCCGACAGAAAACCGACGAGCAGGGTGATGAGGGCGACGACCGCCCCGATGAGGGCGAACCGCCCGCGAGCGAAGCGCAGATCGCGCCATGCGACGTACACGCCGCCTCCTTTCGGTCGACGGGTCTCGTCGACGTCCTTCCACCCTCGGCACCGGATGCCGCCGGGTCATCGCCGTCCCGGGCGAACTCTCGTTCCACCTTTCGGATGATCCGCCGGGGCGGCGGCATCCGTAGCCTGGATCGCGACATGTCTCATCGCCCCCTCGCCCCGGTGTTCGCGGGCCTGCGCATCGGGCTACACGCGCTCTTCGCGGGCCTGCTGGCGCTCGTCGTGGTGCGCGTCCTGCTGACGGGTGCGGGAGTGACGCCGATCGTCCTCGCCGTGGTGCTCGGCGCGATCTACGGCGCGGGTGCCTGGGTCGCGCGCGGGGGACGTTCCGCGGCGGGGGTGATCTGGGTGCTCGCCCTCACGGTGGTGTGGGCGGCGCTGGTGTGGCTGGTGCCCGAGGCGGCGTACCTCGTCTTCCCCCTCTTCTTCCTCTACCTGCACGTGTTGCCCGGAGTGGCCGGACCGCTCGCGGTGGTGGCGACCACGGCGCTCACGGTCGCCGCTTTCGCGCTGCACGGCGGCCTCACCGTGGGCGGAGTCGTCGGCCCCGTCGTGGGCGCCGGCGTCGCCCTGCTGATCGGCCTCGGATACGCGGCCCTCGAGCGTCGCGCCGCCGAGCGCGAAGAGCTGATGGCCGAGCTGCTCGCGACGCGCGATCGCCTGGCGGCCGCGGAACGCGAGCAGGGCACGCTCGCCGAGCGCGGGCGCCTCGCGCGCGAGATCCACGACACGGTCGCCCAGGGGCTGTCGAGCATCCAGATGCTGCTGTACGCGGCGGAGCGGGCGGATGCCACCGGCCCCGGCATCGACCACATCCGTCTCGCGCGACAGACCGCCGCCGACGGTCTCGCGGAGACACGGCGGTTCATCCGCGAGCTCGCGCCGCCCAGCCTCACGCACGGTCTCGGACCCGCGCTGGAGCGCCTCGCGCGCGGGTGGGGGGAGCACGCGGGGGTCGCGGTCGACGTCGACGTCCCCGACGAGGTGGTCCTGCCCATGGATGCGCAGACCGCTCTGCTGCGCATCGCGCAGGGAGCCCTCGCCAACGTCGCTCAGCATGCCGCCGCGACGCATGTGCGCGTGAGCCTGAGCACCTCCGACGACGCGGTCCGTCTGACGGTGTCCGACGACGGTCGCGGCTTCGACCCTGACTCGGACGAGGCGCAGGACGGGGGAACCGACTCCTTCGGTCTTCGCGCGATGCGCGAGCGCGTCGACCAGCTCGACGGCACGATCGAGGTGACGAGCGCACCCGCGAGGGGAACAACGGTCGCCGTCACGCTGCCGGGCGGGGGAACGCGATGATCCGCGTCGTGATCGCCGACGATCACCCCGTCGTCCGCGCGGGGGTCCGTGCGCTGCTGGACGCCGAGCCCGACATCGACGTGGTCGGGGAGGCGGCGACGCCCGACGAAGCGGTCGACCTCGCCGGCCGCCTCTCGCCCGAGCTCGTCCTGATGGACCTGCAGTTCGGCGACCGCGCCGCCGGGGCCGAGGCGACCCGACGCGTCCGCGCGCTGGCCGCGCCCCCGTACGTCCTGATCCTCACCAACTACGACACCGACGGGGACATTCTCGGTGCCGTCGAGGCCGGCGCGAGCGGCTACCTCCTCAAGGACGCGCCGCCGCACGAACTGCTCGCCGGCGTCCGCGCCGCCGCAGCCGGACACAGCGCCCTCGCCCCCGCGATCGCGGGCCGCCTCATGGCGCGCCTGCGCGAGCCCCGTATCAGCCTCTCGGCGCGCGAGATCGAGGTGCTGCGGCTCGTGGCGCGCGGCGCCGCGAACGCCGAGGTCGCGGCCCGCCTGCACATCACCGACGCCACCGTGAAGTCGCATCTCGCGCACGTGTTCTCGAAGCTCGGCGTCACCTCGCGCACGGCTGCCGTGTCGTCGGCCCGCTCGCTCGGCATCCTGAGATGAGAACCGCCTCCGCCCCGCCCCGCAAGGCGGACCTCGACGCGGGCTCGCGCTCCTAGACTCGCGAGAGGGGCCGTCTGACGCGCCCCTGCACGATGAACCATCCACGATGAACGGGGATCCAATGCAACTCGCCATGGTCGGTCTCGGACGAATGGGCGCCAACATCGTCCGAAGGCTCATGAAGGACGGTCACGACTGCGTCGTCTTCGACGTGAATCAGGATGCCGTGGCCGCCCTCGTCGCCGAAGGCGCGACCGGCGCGACCAGCATCGCCGACCTCGCCTCGAAGCTGACCAAGCCGCGCGCCGTGTGGCTGATGATCCCCGCGGGCTTGACGGGCACCGTCGTGGATCAGGTCGCGGAGGTGTTCGAGCCCGGCGACATCATCATCGACGGCGGGAACTCGAACTATCGCGACGACGTGCGTCGCGCGGCCAAGCTCAACGAGTCCGGCATCCACTACGTCGATGTGGGCACGAGCGGCGGCGTCTTCGGTCTCGAGCGCGGCTACTGCCTCATGGTCGGCGGCCACGACGAGGCCGTCGCGCACCTCGAGCCGGTACTGCGCACGATCGCCCCCGGCCCCGGCGACGTCGAGCGCACCCCGGGGCGTACGGGCGAGTACGCCACCGAGGAGCGCGGCTACCTGCACTGCGGTCCGTCGGGTGCGGGGCACTTCGTGAAGATGGTCCACAACGGTATCGAGTACGGCATCATGGCCGCGCTCGCCGAGGGACTCAACGTGCTCAACAACGCCGACGCGGGTCTGCACCAGGGCGAGCACTCCGCCGAGGTCGCGCCGCTGGAGGAGCCGGAGTTCTACCAGTTCGACATCGACACCGCGCGCGTGACCGAACTGTGGCGCCGCGGCTCGGTCATCTCGTCGTGGCTGCTCGACCTCACCGCCGCCGCCCTTGAGCAGAACCCCACTCTCGACGGTCTCGCCGGCCGTGTCTCGGACTCGGGAGAGGGCCGCTGGACCGTCAAGGCGGCGGTCGACACCGGCGTTCCGGTCCCCGTGCTCGCCGCCTCGCTGTTCGAGCGTTTCGCCTCGCGCGGGGAAGATCACTTCGCCAACCAGGTGCTGTCGGCCATGCGCCTGCAGTTCGGCGGACACCAGGAGCTTCCCGCCGGCGACGTTCTCGAGGCCGGGTCGAAGAAGGCTGACAGCGGCAAGAGCTGACCCTCGGACGGTGCCCGCCGTGCCGTGTGTGCGGCGGGCACCGGAAAGCAGCGAGACTGGAGGGATGAGCACGTCTGCCCCTCCCCCCTCTGACCGCTACGTCGTCGCCACAGACGGTGCCTGCAAGGGCAACCCGGGTCCGGCCGGTTGGGCATGGGTCGGGGAAGACGGCCACTGGGCGGCGGGCTCGATCCCCGAGGGAACGAACAACATCGGCGAGCTTCTCGGGCTCCTCCACGCGATCACCGATCACGCCGACGTGCGGGAGCTGGTCGTGCAGGCGGATTCGAAGTACGCGATCGACACGTACTCGTCGTGGATGGACGGCCACCGTCGTCGGGGCTGGGTCACGAGCGCGAAGAAGCCGGTCGCGAATCGCGGCATCCTCGAGGCGCTGATCGCCGCCCGTGACGCCCGACGCGCGGCCGGTCTTCCGGACGTCGTGCTGGAACACGTCCGCGGGCACAGCGGTCACGTGCTGAACTCGTGGGCCGACGAGCGGGCCGTGCGCGCATCGCAGCACGCTGCGAAAGGCGAGGAACTGATCTGGACGTCGTTGCGCGGTCTCGAGCGGCTGGACGTCGCTTCGGCGCCACCGCGTTCCGCGGCCGACCGCAACGGGCGCTGAGGCGCGGTTCGGCGGGCGGCGATCCCGGGGCGGCGTCCCGCGGGCGGCGTTCGCCGCGCCGAGGCGCGGCCATAAACGCTCTCCGCCGCGTCGAGGCGCGACCATAAACGCTCTCCGCGCCCATAAACACGTGCGCAGCGCGTTTATGTGAGCGGATCGCGTTTATGCGGCGTCCCGACGCGGCTGCGGATCGGGGCTGACCCGGCCGACTCGCTCAGAAGTCCTTGCTCGCGAGCGCGGGGGTGCGCAGCAACGCGCTCTTCAGGACGTTCTCGCCCGGGTAGAGGCGCGTGCCCTTGAGGCTCCCGAACGCGAACGGCGCGCGCATGTGCCAGATCGAGACGCCCGTGCACCAGCGCGACTGCAGCGGTGCTTGCAGGACCGACTGGTACAGCAGCCCCTGGACGTCGAAGTTCTCGACGCCCGTGGGCGGAGAGCTGTTGTCCTGCTTGGCGAGACCGTCGACGCGGGGTTGCACGCCGACCTCCGTGATCAGGAACGGGATGCGCAGGGCGTCGCAGACGGTCTCGAGCTTGCCGAGGTGGTCGTCGGTCTTCCCCCCGCCGCCCCGCCATCCCGCGGCGAGCTCGTCGACAGTGATGTTCGGCGTATCCGGCGTGTAGACCTTATCGGTGAGAACGACCCACGAATTGATGCCGAACACGTCGAGCAGCCGGGCCATGTGCGGCGTCGACTGCGGGATCCAGAAGGTGTACAGCAGGAAGAGCTCGAGCGTCGTGAACGCCGCGGTGAGTTTGAGCGCCGGCTCCGCATCGCGGAGCTTCTGGATCAGCGGCACCCAGCGGTCGTAGGTGGCGGCATCCGTCTGATGCGGCTGCTCGCACGCGAGTGAGAGGTATTCGACGTCGTTGCGGGCGCAGAGGTCGGCGAAGAAGAGAAGCTGGTCCTCCCAGTTCGCGAAGAACGCATCGAGCGAGGCCGGGGTGTAGTTGCCGCGGTAGAACCCGTCGCCCTGGTCGTTCGTGACGATGTGCGGCTTCACGAGCGTGACGCGGACGCCGCGTTCGCGCGCCTGCTGGAAGACCTTGTCGATCCGATCGTCCGAGACGCGGGTGAAGGTCGTGGAGGTCGGATCGGAGATGAAGCAATAAATGACGAGCGTCGCGTTCGCCCCGAGGCGGGCGATCCGATCCAGTTCTTTCGCCGTGACCGACATCGGCGTGCGCTGGTCGAGGCTCAGCGAGATGCTCAGGTCGCGCTTGAGGGGCGCGACCTTTCCCGCGAAGGTGCGGGTCGACCGCTTCTTGCCCGCGGCGACCTCGAGGGAGAAGCGGTAGGCGCCCTCCTCGGTCGGGCGCCCGACGAGGCTGCCGGCGGCGATGCTCACGCCCGCGGGCAGGGTCCCCGACGTGAGCGTGAGCGTGGCGTCGGCGGCATCCGAGATCCGGCGGACGACGCTGTCCCACGCGGAGAGGCGAAGGTCTTCGGGGCCGTCGGTGGGTGAGGGGCTGGAGCGCGGCGTCGGGGTGGCAGAGCTCGCTCGCGCGCTCGGCGCGGACATGGGCTTCTCGGGGGCGCCGTGGGTCATCACGGTTGCGGCGGCGACGCTTCCGACGCCGAGACCGAGGGCGCCCAGGGCGCCGACGATCATGCTCCGCCGTGACAGCTCCATCAAACCCCTCCCGATGCGATGGCTTCGTCGACCGAGAAGAACTCGTGCTCTCCCGCCGGATCAGCGTAGGACGCGCGGATGAACGGCGTGCCCCGCGAGACCGAATCGTCGGCTTTTCAGGGGCTTCTCTCGGTCGAGCGCGGTCAGACCAGCGTGAGTCGCCGCCGACCCGGATCGAGCACCCACCGCGGAGCGAGGGGTGCACGCAGATGATCGATCAGGGGTATGTGCGTCGTCGGGACCCCGGTCGCGCCGCGGAGCCAAACGAAGACGATCAGCGCGATGAACCCGGTGAGGAGTTTGTCGATCACCGAGGTGAGGAGGTTCGTCGAGAAGGCCGCGGCGACCATCGGCAGCCCCATGGTCTCGAGCGACAGCGTGACGGTGTCCGATCCGTGTCCGGAGAAACCGGCGAAGAGCAGCACGTTGAGGGGTGCTCCGACCAGCGAGCACGCGAGGGCCACCAGCAGGTTCAGCTGGAAGTACCGCACGATGTCGCCGCCCATCCCGAAGCGGCGGACCCCGTACCCCCAGACGAGCGCGCCGACCGCGTTCACGAGCGCGAAGGGTGCGGCCCCGGTAATCCCGACGGCGACCCCGCACAGGTTCGTCAGCAGACCCATGGCCACGCCGTACCAGGGCCCGAACACGATCGCCGCGACGGCGGTGCCGACCATGTCGAGGTAGAGGGGCAGATGGAGCTGCTGCACCACGACGAGCCCCACGACGTTCAGCAGGAGGCACCCGACGAGCGTCAGGGGCGCGAAGCGGCGACGGGTGGGGGCCGCGGGGAGCAGACGGGGTCGCTCGACCGGTGCCGGAGCGTCGACGGCCGGGGTGGGCCGTTGACGAGCGGCGGGTTCGGTGAGGCGGCGCACGCGGTGGTAGCGCTCGACCCATGTCTCGGCCTCCGCGTCGTTCGCGCCGAGGGCGCGGACGATGTCGTGCACGAGAACCGGATCCATGCGCGATCGTCCCGGGCGGAAGACGTCGTAGACGGTCGTGCGTGCCGGGTACGCGGATGCGGCGGGAACTCCGCGTGCGATCCGGAGCTCACCCACGCGACGCGCCAGTTCACCGTACGAGAGGGGGCCGCGGGCGTCTTTGAAGGCCACGAGGTCGCGCGCGATGCGGTCCAGGGAATCGGGTTGATCCTGCGGTGAGGCGGAGAGGACCACGGCAGCCCCTTCTGTCGATCACGGTGGTGCGCTGATCACCCTATCCGCGCGATCCGTCCTCGTTACGCTGGAGTCTTCCCTGTGATGTCGACGCTCCGCGTCGCGCTCGAAAAGGAGCCCCTCATTCCCGAGTCCCGTATCCGTGCCCTTCGCACCGCGTCCCTCGTCATCGCGGGCCTCGGTGCCTCCGCCACCATGAGCACCCTCGGTTCGTGGTGGACACCGCTCATCCTCCTGATCGCCACCGCCGGCGCGCTGCTGGTGGTGTTGCGCACACCGGCCGGGGCGGTGGCATCCCGTGCCCTGGTGCCGGTGCTCGTCGTCGTGGTGGCGCTGACGGTCGCGGGTGTCCTCGGGGCGCTGGGCGTCCTGCCGAACGGGTGGGTCTGGGCTGCGCTCGGCGCGTACATCGTGGCGTGGGGCGAGTACCTCGTGTCGCAGACGATCGCGCGGTCGCGGGGAACGACGGCCCTCTGAGCCGTCTCGCTATGCCTCGGTCGTGCCCTGATGGAAGAGGCACCGCGGGTCGGGCGAGACGGTCCACAGTGACGACCGGCGGCTCACGCGACCGTCGAAGCGCAGCACGTACTCGAGCAGCACGGTGTCGGACGCGACGGTCCGGGCCGCACGTTCCGTCATCGTCCCCGGCGCCTCGCCCGGATCGTCGCGCAGTGCAGCGATGATCGCTCCCTTGGTCCATCGGCGTCCGGACTGGCCGACCTCGACGAAGGCGTCGTCGAGCAGTCGGTCGACTTCGGCAGGGACGCGGCGGACGGCCGGGTCGAGCAGGCGTTCCTCGGCGGCCCAGGCTGCCGCGACCAGCGCGTCGGTGTCTTGGACTCGGAACCGTGTGAGGGTATCCGGTACGGGGCTCGTGCTCCCGGAGACGCGGTCGCGGCGCAGGACGCTGTAGGCGACGGATGCCACGGGCTCAGCGCCCTCGACCGGCCACCCGTCGCGGTAGTACGCCTCGCACACCCACCCTCCGCGCTCGAACGCGCGGCGCATCGCGAGGTTGTCCTCGCGCGTCTGGCCCTCGAGCCGGAGGACATTCACTCGGGTCGAGAACACGCGATCACGCGCCAGCGCGAGGGCCGTCGTTCCGAAGCCGTGCCCGCGCCAGACCTCGGCGAGGCGGAGGTCGATCATCGCCGTGGCGTCCCCGAGGTCGTCGAGCCGGATGAGCCCGACGCGGCCGCGGTCGCCGTCGAGCCAGTAGGCCTCGGTGTCGTCGCCGTGCCACGCTCCGTCCTCGATCGCCCGTTCCACGTCTGCGGCCGTGAGACGCGATCGCACGTGGAAGGGGAAGACGTTCGTCGTGAGGAAAGCGATGAGCTCCGCGCGGTCACGCCGCGACGGATCCATCGGGGTGAGCGACAGGGGCATGCCCCCCACCGTAGACACCCGGGGCACCGATGCCGAGGGCCCGGATGCCGAGCGGGTGGCATCCGGGCCCTCGGGGGATCGATCAGGCGGTGACCGACGTGGTGGTCGGGATCCAGCCGAGGGCCGGGGCGACGTGGCGCGCGAAGTTCTCGACGAGTCGGAGATTGAACTCGACGCCCATCTGCGACGGGATCGTGAGCATCAGGGTGTCGGCGCTCATCACGGCGGCGTCGTTCTGCAGCTGCTCGACGAGCACGTCGGGGGTCGCGGCGTAGGTCTTGCCGAAGGTCGAGCGCATGCCGTCGATCACGCCGATCTGGTCGCTGCCGGCCGAGCCGCCGAAGTACATCTCGTCTTCGGCGGTGACGATCGGGAAGATGCTGCGGCTGACCGAGGTGCGCGGCTCGCCCTCGTGCCCGGCCTCGCGCCACGCGGCGCGGAACGCGTCGAGTTGCTGCGCTTGCAGGAGGTCGAACGGCGTGCCGTCCGCCTCGGTGAGGAGCGTCGACGACATGAGGTTGACGCCGACGCGGCCCGCCCACTCGGCGGTCGCCGTCGTGCCGGCGCCCCACCAGATGCGCTTCCGGAGTCCGGGGGAGTGCGGCTCGATGCGCTGCAGACCGGTGCCACCGCCGAACGGGCTCATCGGGTCGCGCTCCGCGAGACCCTCGCCGTCGATCGCGCGCAGGAACAGGTCGAAGTGCTCGCGAGCGATGTCGCCGCCGCGCGGGTCCTGCGAACCCGTGTACCCGAACGCCTCGTATCCGCGCACGACCGTCTCGGGTGACCCACGGCTCACACCGAGGGCGAGGCGGTTGCCGCTGATCAGGTCGACGGATGCCGCCTCCTCGGCGAGCATGAGCGGGTTCTCGTAGCGCATGTCGATGACGCCGGTGCCGACCTCGATGCGCGAGGTGCGGGCCGCGATCGCCGCGAGCAGGGGCATGGGGGCCGCCTGCTGGCGCGCGAAGTGGTGCACGCGGAACGAAACGCCGTTGACCCCGAGGTCATCCATGCCCTGGGCGAGGTCGATCGCCTGGAGCATCGAGTCGCCGGCGGTGAGCTGGCGACCGCCGCCGAGGGGGCCGTAGTGGCCGAAGGAGAGTGTGCCGAAGGAGCGCATGTACGGTGCAACGCGGCATCCGTCAATCTATTCCCACGCATGAACTTGCCGTGACACGATGCACAGGATGGACGCGGATCACGGCAGCGAGCTCGAGCGTCTTCGCGCGCGGGCGTACGGTCCGAACGCCGACATCGGGGGCGACCCCGCTGCCGTCGCGCGTCTGCGTGAACTCGAAGACCTCGAGCGGATGCGCACTGCCCCGCTCGAGGCCGAGACCGAGGCGGATCCTGACGGCGTCGCCGACGTGCCCCGGGCCGACCCGGAACCGGAGGAGACGGAGCCGGAGGAGACGGAGCCCACGCCGCGGCGCCCGATCCTCCGTTCGCGTCGTCGGGTGTGGGTTGCGGCGCTGGCGGTGGCGGGGATCGTGGCCCTCACGAGCGCGGCCACCGCCGCCGGGGTGAGCTTCACGGCCGTGGATCGCACCTCGGGGATCGCGCAGACGGACACCCTCACGGCCGATCCCGACGCGGAACTCGGATCGGCGGGATACCTCGGACTCGATCCCGAGCAGACCCGGGGATTCGCCGACTACTACGGGCTGACCGTGTTCTCGGGCGTTGCGCAGATCGACTCCGAGGGCAACCAGGCGGAGTGCCTCATCGCGCTCAACACCACCGAGGTGCGCGACGCGGACTCCCCGCGCTCCGCGCCTCGGGGGACCCGTTTCGGTGGATGCGGAGCCGGTCCCTTTCCGGCCAGCGTCGAGTTCATCGTGACGTCGTCGTTCCCCGAGCCGTTCCGCGCCCGCTATCCCGTGGGCACGGCGATGCAGTTCGTGCTCGACGACGGCGACGTCGGGGTCTTCAGCGCCGACGGTTGAGTCGAGGAGCGGTGGCGGTCCATCTGCATGACCGGTGGGGCGGGTGGGGCGCCCGGACCTCCGCGAGAGCACTCCCGCCCCTCGGATCATGCAGATGAGCCACGCCCCCATCGGGCGAGACCCCGGCGGATGAGAGGGTGGAACAGTGACCCCCCTCCTCGAGCACGTGCCCGCCGGCAGCGATCCGGATGCCGTGTACCTCGGCTTCGTCGAGTGGGCGGCCTCGCGCGGGCTGACGCTCTACCCCGCGCAGGACGAGGCGATCATCGAGATCGTCTCGGGCGCGAACGTGATTCTGTCGACACCGACGGGGACGGGGAAGTCACTCGTCGCGGTCGCCGCGCACGCGGCCTCCCTCGCCCGGGGCGGCCGCAGCTACTACACGGCCCCGATCAAGGCGCTCGTGAGCGAGAAGTTCTTCGCGCTCGTCGACATCTTCGGCGCCGAGAACGTCGGGATGGTCACCGGCGACTCCTCGGTCAACGCCGATGCACCGATCATCTGCTGCACGGCGGAGATCCTCGCGAACCTCGCCCTGCGCCAGGGGGCCGACGCGGACGTGGACCAGGTCGTCATGGACGAGTTCCACTACTACGGCGAAGCCGACCGGGGCTGGGCGTGGCAGGTGCCGCTGCTGTTGCTGAACCGCGCGCAGTTCATCCTCATGTCGGCGACGCTCGGCGACGTCGAGGACATCGCCGACGACCTCTCGCGCCGCACGGACCGGCCCACCGCGCGGGTCACCGGTGTCGAGCGCCCTGTGCCGCTGCACTTCGAGTACGCCCGCACGCCCGTCCACGAGACGGTCCAGGAACTGCTCGACACCAAGCAGGCGCCGATATACGTCGTCCACTTCTCCCAGGCGGCGGCGATGGAGCGAGCGCAGGCGCTGTCGTCGATCCGCATCATCGGCCGCGAGCAGCGCGACGAGATCGCCGAGGCGATCGGCGGCTTCCGCTTCACGACCGGCTTCGGCAAGACGCTGTCGCGCTACGTGCGCGCCGGCATCGGCGTGCACCACGCCGGTATGCTGCCGCGCTACCGCCGCCTCGTCGAGACGCTCGCGCAGCGCGGCCTGCTGCGCGTGATCTGCGGCACCGACACCCTGGGCGTCGGCATCAACGTGCCGATCCGCACCGTGCTCATGACCGCGCTGACGAAGTACGACGGCACGCGCATGCGTCAGCTCTCGGCGCGCGAGTTCCATCAGATCGCCGGACGGGCGGGGCGTGCGGGCTACGACACCGCCGGCACGGTCGTCGTCATGGCGCCCGATCACGAGATCGAGAACGCCGCTCAAATCCTCAAGGCCGGCGACGACCTCAAGAAGCAGAAGAAGATCGTGCGCAAGAAGGCGCCGCAGGGCTTCGTCAACTGGACGGAGCAGAGCTACGACCGCCTCGTCGCGGCCGAGCCCGAGCCGCTCGTGCCGCAGATGAAGCTCACCGCCGCCATGTTGATCAACGTCATCGCGCGCGGCGGCGACGTTTTCGGTAACGTCCGCTCGCTGGTGTTCGACAACCACGAGCCGCGCCCGCGCCAGTACGAGCTCGCGCGCCGAGCGCTCGCGATCTTCCGCACCCTGGTGCAGGCGGGCGTGGTCGAGGCGGGGGCCGACGGCATCCGGCTCACCGTCGATCTGCAGCCGAACTTCGCGCTCAACCAGCCGCTGTCGCCGTTCGCGCTCGCCGCGATCGAGATGCTCGACCCGGAGGTCGAGCTGGGCAGGGGCCCGGATGCCACGCCCCCGGCGTCATCGGTCGGAACCGGCCACTACGCGCTCGACGTCGTCAGCGTCATCGAGGCGACGCTCGACGATCCGCGCCCGATCTTGTCGCAACAGCAGTTCCGCGCGCGCGGCGAGGCGGTCGCGGCGATGAAGCGTGAGGGCATCGAGTACGACGAGCGCATGGAGTTGCTCGAGGAGATCACCTGGCCGAAGCCGCTGGACGAGCTGCTCGCGCAGGCGTACGAGGTCTTCGCCTCCAGCCAGCCCTGGATCCGCGACTTCGAACTGTCGCCCAAGTCGGTCGTGCGCGACATGTTCGAGCGGGCGTGCTCGTTCGGCGAGTACGTGTCGCTGTATCAGCTCGCCCGGAGCGAGGGGTTGGTGCTGCGGTACCTCAGCGACGCGTACCGGGCGATCCGCCAGACCGTGCCGGTGGATGCGCAGACGCCCGACCTGCTCGACCTGATCGCCTGGCTCGGAGAACTGGTGCGCCAGGTCGACTCGAGCCTCGTCGACGAGTGGGAGCAGCTCATCAATCCTGCCGACGACCCGTCCGCCCCGGTGGTGCCGCCCGCGCCGCCGTCGATCCTCACGAACCGCCGCGCGTTCGTCGTGCTCGTGCGTAACGAGATGTTCCGGCGCGTGCAGCTCGCTGCCCTGCAGAAGGACGAGGAGCTCGTCGAGCTCGACCCCGACGTCGACTGGCCCGGCGTGCTCGACCGCTACTTTGACGAGCACGACGCGATCGGCACGGGCGGTGCCGCGCGTTCGTCGGCGTACGTCGACATCGACGAGTCGGCCGCCGCCGAGGGCATCTGGCGCGTCGAGCAGACGATCGACGACCCCGCGGGCGACCACGACTGGCGCATCCGTGCCGAGGTCGACCTCGCCGCCTCCGAGGAGGAGGGGACCGCGATCGTGCGGGTCACCGAGGTGCTGCGGCTCTGACCGTTCCTCCCCAGGGGGTATGGGGTGAATTCCTTCCCGGGATGGCGCCCTCCCGGGCCCGGCCGAAGCATCGGTCGCCTAGAGTCGTGCCATCCCGGTGAAAGAAAGAAGGAGCCGCTCGTGGAGACTCTTCCGCTCATCTCGACCGCGATAGGTCTCGTTCTGTCGGGCTCGGCGGCCATTCTCGGAGGCACGAAATGGATGCTGACCCGGGTGGAGCAGCGCACCGACGCCCGTTTTGCTCGCGTGGACGAGCGTTTCGATCGGATGGACGCGCGCTTCGAACGGCTTGAGGCTCACACGGATGGACGCTTCGCCACGGTCGGGGACTCGCTGGTAGAGGTCAAGCTCGGTCTCGCACGCCTGGAGGCTCGCACTGATGAGCGTTTCTCCGCGGTCGGGCACTCTCTCGGCGAGGTCAAACTCGCTCTCGCGCGGCTGGAGGGTCCCCACCCTCCGTTCATGATCGCTCGGGGCTGACTGTTCGAGCGGCTCTGGTATCGACCCCGCTCGTCCGAGATGCCTGAGCCTGTCGAAGCCGGCGGAACCCGTATGGACCGACGGATGCCGAGGCCCTGAGGCCCCGGCATCCGGTGTCTTCGTGCGTGTTTACGACTTGCGGGCGACGCGGTTCTCTGCGCTGACCATCCACGAGAGCTGCTCGAGACGCTCGAGGACCCCGTGCAGGATGTCGGCGCTGGTGGGGTCTTCGTCGTCGACGTCGTCGTGGACCTCGCGGACCGTTCCGACGGTCGCATCGAGGCGTTCGGTGATGAGGTCGATGACCTCGGACGTGTCGACCTCTCCCTGCGGGAACTCGGGCAGGGTCGTCGTCTCGGCGATCGTGTCGCTGCGGCCGTCGGGCAGCGCGTGCAGGGCACGCATACGCTCGGCGACCTCGTCGCTGAACTCGCGGGCCGCGTCGATGATCTCGTCGAGCTGCAGGTGAGTGTCGCGGAAGTTCTTGCCGACGACGTTCCAGTGGGCCTGCTTGCCCTGGATCGAGAGCTCGATCAGATCGACCAGCACGGCCTGGAGGCTGTCGGTAAGTTTCTCCGACGCCTGGAAGCCCTTCTCGGCGTTCTGCTCGTCGGTCGTTTCGGGGCCGCTGCCACCGCGCGCGGGGCGGCGGCGGTTCTTGGTCGGGGTGTCCTTGGTGGTCGTGGACATGCACGTTCCTTTCACTCGCGGTGTCAGCGACGTTAGAGGTGCCGACCGAGCGGAGGGCGGGGGTTGTGCCTCGCCGAGTGTCGCGGTAATCGGAAGCGGACGTTTCGGATCGTCGCGCTCGTGGTCGAGGGCACCGCGACCGCGCATGTGCCGCTGTCAAGGATCTCGCCGTCGCCGTCGATACGACGCTCCCGTAGCCGCTCCCCGCCAGATCGACAACCCCGCCGTATCGAGACAGGAGCGTTCTTAGCGTGGGGACGTGCCCTCGACCCCGCCTCCACCTTCCCGGCCGCTCCGCGACTACGCCGGGATCGGCGACGGGCGAACGGTCGCGCTGATCGGCCGTGACGGATCGATCGACTGGCTGCCGCTGCCGAACATCCACTCGCGCCCGGTCTTCGCGCGGCTCGTGGACGAGTCGGCCGGCGGGTGCATCGAACTCGCTCCCGTGGGGGAGTACGAGGTGACCCGCCGCTACATCCCGCGCACCAACGTGCTCGAAACCACGTTCACGACCGAGAGCGGCGTCGCGACACTGACGGACGCCATGGTGACCGGCATCGCGGGCCGTCTGCCCTGGGCCGAGCTCGCCCGCCGTGTGGAAGGCGTGAAGGGCGAGGTCGAGTTCGCCTGGTGCGTGCAGCCCGGCACCATGCTGCGCTCGGCCGCGCCCTGGACCGAGCGGATCGACGGCTTCACCGTGATGCGCGTTGGCCACGTGTCGCTCGCCGTGGTCGGCCACGAGCATGGCATGCGAGGTGAACCGGATGCCGGGAACGAGAGCATCGAGGGCGGGTTCACGACGTCGAAGGGGTCGCGCCATCTCCTCGTCGTCGCGGCGACCGAGGGGGAGCCGCTGCGGATCCCGGACGCGCAGAACGTCGATCGGGGCATTGACCGCACCGTGGACGGGTGGACGATGTGGTCCGACGAGTTCGCGTACGACGGGCCGTGGGCCGAGGACGTGCAGCGCAGTGCCCTCGCGCTGAAACTCCTGCTGTTCAGCCCGACCGGGGCGATCGCGGCCGCGGCGACGACGTCGCTCCCGGAGAACCCGCGGGGCGGGAAGAACTGGGATTACCGCTACGCCTGGGTCCGCGACCTGGCCTACACCGCGCACGCGTGGGTGGGTTTCGGCCTCCGCGAGGAGACGCACGCGGCGATCTCGTGGTTGCTGCGCACGATCCGCAAGAACGGTCCCGAGGTGCAGGTCATGTACACCCTGGACGGGGACGCCGAGATCGGGCTCGAGAAGCACGAGGTCCCGGGCTGGAACGGCAATCAGCCCGTCGTGACCGGGAACCCCGCACAGGGCCAATTGCAGCTCGGCGTGTACGGCGACCTCATCGCCCTGTGCCGCACCTACGTCGAGGCCGGCAACCGCCTCGACATCCAGACCGGCCGCCTCCTCGCCGACGTCGCCGACCGCACGTGCGATCTCTGGCGGCGCGAGGACTCGGGCATGTGGGAGCTCCCGGAGCTGCGCCATTACACCTCGTCGAAGATGGGGTGCTGGAAAGCCCTCGACGACGCGCAATGGCTCGCCCAGGGCGGGCACATCCCCGACAACGGCGACCGCTGGCGCGCCGAGCGCGACCGCATCCACACCTGGGTCGAGGAGCACTGCTGGTCGGAGAAGCTCGAGGCGTACACGATGGCGCCCGGGACCGAAGACCTCGACGCCTCGGTCCTCTTGCACGCTCCCACGGGTTTCGACCGCGGCGAGCGGATGTCGAAGACCCTGGACGCCCTCACCGAACGCCTCGGCACCGAGAATCACCTCGTCTACCGCTATACGGGCATGGACCAGGAGGAGCAGACGTTCGTCGCCTGTGCCTTCTGGCGGGCCACCGCTCTCGCCTGTGTCGGCCGGCACGACGAGGCGATCGAGGCGATGGACGCCCTCGTCGCGCAGGCGAACGACGTCGGCGTCTACTCCGAGATGATCGCCGAGTCCGACGGGGCGTTCTGGGGCAACCTCCCGCAGGCCCTGAGCCACCTCGCCCTCATCAATGCCGCTCTCGTCATCCGCGATGTCGTGGATGCCGAGGAACTCGGCGGCCGTTGAACCGGCCGGGTACGTGACACCCGGCATCCATCCCCCACCGAAAGGACGTGTCATGAGCACGCAGTACACCTTCACCGACCCCACGAAGCTCTACGCCGACATCGAGCCGCAGGCGCAGGATCAGCCCGAGCCCGGGCTCGATGCCGAGCTGATCCCGAAGGCCGCTCTCGGCGAGGACACCTACGTCGGCAGCGATCGCCTGAAGGGTCGGAAGGCCCTCATCACCGGTGCCGACTCGGGCATCGGCGCGGCCACCGCGATCGCCTTCGCCCGCGAGGGCGCTTCGGTGGCGATGTCGTACCTGCCCGAGGAGCAGGTGGATGCCGACCGCATCGCCGGCATCCTGCGTGAGGCCGGAGCGACCGTCGTGCAGATCCCCGGCGACCTGCGCGAGCGGGAGTACGCCCGCACGCTCGTGAAGGAAGCGGTCGAGGGGCTCGGCGGTCTCGACATCGTCGTCAACAACGGCGGCAAGCAGATCTTCAACGAAGACGTCACGACCCTCTCGGATGAGCAGTTCGACGACACCTTCAAGACCAACGTGTACGCGATGTTCTGGATCTGCAAAGAGGCGGTGCCCCACCTGAAGCCCGGTTCGACGATCATCAACACCACGTCGATCCAGGCGTACTCGCCGGCGCCGATCCTGGTGGACTACGCCTCGACGAAGTCGACGATCAACACCTTCACGAAGGCGCTCGGCCAGCAGCTCGCCCCGAAGGGCATCCGCGTGAACGCCGTGGCGCCGGGACCCATCTGGACGCCGTTGCAGGTGACCGACGGCCAGCCGAACGAGAAAGTCGACGAGTTCGGTGAGGAGACGCCGCTCGGACGCATGGGCCAGCCGGCCGAGCTCGCGCCCGCGTACGTGTACCTCGCCTCGGCGGAGTCGAGCTACGTGATCGGCGAGACGCTCAACGTCAACGGCGGCATGCCGACGCCGTAAGCATTTCGCCAAGAGGGGCCGTCGTCCGGGTGCGGGCGGCGGCCCTTCCGCG
>NZ_JARHXC010000273.1:0-2304 GCF_029222405.1 Microbacterium sp. Kw_RZR3
GGTGCCGTTGGCCGCGAACTTGGCGACCTCGGCGGCGTTGTCCTTCGTGACGAACGCGGGACCCGAGTAGACGGGCTGTCCGCCGCCGATCTCGTTGCCGTTCGTGCTCTTGAGGTAGAGCGCGGTGACGCCGAGGAAGCCCTGCACGTAGGGCTGCTGGTCGACGGCGAAGAGGATCTTGCCCGCCTCGATGTCGCTGACGACGTCCTCGGAGAGGTCGAAGGTGCCGATCTTGGCGGAGCTGCCCGACTCTTCGACCGCGCCGACGGCGTCGATGGCGTACTGGCCGCCGAGGGTGAGGACGGTGTCGATCGAGGGGTCGGCCTGGAGCTTGGCCTTGATGGTGGCCTTCACCTCGGCGTCGTTGGTGCCGTCGACCTGGAGGTTCTCCATCTGGCCCGAGAACGCCTGGGTGGCGGCGGCGCAGCGCTCCTCGAGTCCGACGTTTCCGGCCTCCTGGATGACGCAGAGGCCCTTCTTCAGGCCCTCCTTGCTGAGACGCTCACCCACGGCCTTGCCCGCGACGCTCTCGGTCTGGCCGATGTGCGTGAAGGCCCCGAACTCGGCGTAGCGGTCGATGCCGGAGTTGATGGTGACGACGGGGATGCCGGCGGCCACCGCCGCTTCGACGCTCGTCTTCAGACCGTCGGGGTTGGCCATCGAGACGACGATGCCGTTCACCCCCTGCGCGACGGCGTTGTCGATGAGCTGGGACTGCTTGGCGGGGTCGGGGTCGGCGTTGTAGGTGACGGTGACGCCGTAGTCGCCGCCGGCGGCTTCGGCGCCGGACTTCACGCGGTCCCAGAAGCTGTCGCCGGGGCCCGAGTGGGTGATGACGGCGTAGGTCAGGTCTTTCTTGGCGGTGGTGGTGGCAGCTCCGTCGCTGCCGTTGTTCACAGGTTCCTGCCCTGTCCCGGAGCAGGCGGTCAGTGCCAGCGCAACAGAGGCCGCCAGGGCGAGGGTGCCGATCAAGCGCTTCTTCATGGAGTTCCCTTTCGATGAGGACTTCGACATCGGGTGATGCTCATCGGTTGACGTCGCTGTCGGGTGTGAGCCTGGCACCGGCACTCGCAATTGTCAATACATTCTGTCAACATGTGATCACGCAACGACGCGAGCGAGAGGAAGACGATGAGCGAGTCCGGACACATCGGAGTGGGACTGATCTCGGCGGGGTGGATGGGGCGCCTGCATTCCCGCGCGTATCGCGCGGTGCCCACGCACTTCCCCGAGATCGGAGCGCACCCGCGCCTGGTCGTGGCCGCCGACCCCGACGAACGCGGCCGCGCGCACGCCCGTGACGTGCTCGGCTATGCCGCCGCGGTCAGCGACTACCGCGAGGTTCTCGCCGACCCCGCTGTCGACGTCGTGTCGATCTGCTCGCCCAACTTCCTCCACCACGAGATGGCCCTGGCCGCGGTCGCCGCCGGCAAGCCGTTCTGGATCGAGAAGCCCATGGGGCGCTCCCTCGCCGAGTCGCGCGAGATCGCCGAGGCGGCCGAGGCCGCCGGACTCGTGACCTCCGTCGGCTTCAACTACCGACACGCGCCGGCCGTGGCCCGCGCGCGCGAGCTCGTCCGCTCCGGGGCCCTCGGCACGATCACGAACGTGCGCGTGTCGTTCCTCGCCGACTACTCCGCCGACCCCCTGGGCGTCCTGACCTGGCGCTTCCTGCGCGAGAAGGCGGGCTCGGGCGTCATGGGCGACCTGCTCTCGCACGGCGTCGACCTCGCCCAGTTCGTCGTGGGCCGCATCGCCGCGGTCTCGGCGGCGAAGGAGACCTTCATCCGCCGCCGCCCCCTCCCCTCCGCGGGCGCGGTGAGCCATTTCGCATCGGGGAGCGCGGATGCCGAGACGGGCGAGGTCGAAAACGAGGACTACGCCGCCGTCATCGGGCGCTTCGACTCGGGAGCGGTGGGCGTGTTCGACGCGAGCCGCGTCGCCGTCGGCGCCCGCGCCGAGTACCGCCTCGAGGTGTACGGCACGCGCGGCTCGATCCGCTGGAACTTCGAGCGGCTGAACGAGCTCGAGCACGCCGACTCGGTGCACGGCTACCGGCGCATCATGGCCGAGCCCGGTTTCGGGGCGTTCGACCGCTTCCAACCGGGAGCGGGGACGTCGATGGGCTTCGACGACTTCAAGACCATCGAGGCGGCACTCTTCCTCGAGTCGGTCCGCACCGGTCGGCAGCTCGCGCCCTCGGCCGCCGACGGCTGGGCGGCGGCGGCCATCGTCGATGCGGCCGAGGAGAGCGTCGCGGACGGCCGGTGGCACGACGTGCCCGAAGTCACCGCGACCACGACC
>NZ_JARHXC010000274.1:0-18332 GCF_029222405.1 Microbacterium sp. Kw_RZR3
GGTGGGGCTCCGGGACCTGGCGCGTGACCGGGGGAGGGCGACGGACCAAGGGAGGACCGGTGCCTCGGGGTCGTCCTCCGTGCGTCCCTCGTCCTCCGTGGATCACGCAGGACCGGCCGCGGAGGGGATTCCGGGAGGGGAGGAAGGATGCCGCGGCCCTCGTCCTCCCGTCTCGGGATCTCCTCCGCTCGCCGGGCGCCGGCGGTTCTCGACGAACGTCTGATGCTCGCGCGGGAGCCGCGGAGTTGAGTGGTCGAGCCACATTCGTGGCGCACTCGTCGAGACAAGGAAGAGGGCAACGTCATGGCATTCGTGACCACCGAAGACGGCGCGGAGATCTACTACAAGGACTGGGGCAACCCCGAGGCGCAGCCGATCGTGTTCCACCACGGCTGGCCCCTGTCGTCCGACGACTGGGATGCGCAGATGCTCTACTTCCTCGGCAAGGGCTACCGCGTGATCGCGAGCGACCGGCGCGGTCACGGACGCTCGTCGCAGATCGGCACGGGCCACGACATGGACCACTACGCCAGCGACGTCAGCGCCGTGGTCGAGCACCTCGACCTGCGCAACGCCGTGCACATCGGCCACTCCACCGGCGGCGGCCAGGTCGCCCGCTACGTCGCGAAGCACGGCGAGCCCCAGGGCCGTGTCGCCAAGGCCGTCCTGGTCGCGGCCGTGCCGCCGCTCATGCTGCAGCGCGACGACAACCCCGAGGGCACCCCGCTGTCGGTGTTCGACGGGTTCCGTGAGGCCCTCGCGGCCAACCGTGCCGAGTTCTTCGAGGCCGTGGCATCCGGTCCTTTCTACGGATTCAACCGCGAGGGCGTCACCCCCTCGCAGCCGGTCATCGACAACTGGTGGCGCCAGGGCATGACGGGCAGCGCGGTCGCGCACTACGAGGGCATCAAGGCGTTCTCCGAGACCGACCAGGAAGCCGACCTCCGAGCCATCACCGTGCCCGTGCTGGTGCTGCAGGGCGACGACGACCAGGTCGTGCCGTACAAGGCTGCGGCGCTCCGCCAGCACGAGATGCTCGCCAACTCGACGCTGAAGATCTACGAGGGCTACCCGCACGGCATGCTCACCACGCACGCCGATGTGATCAACCCCGACATCCTGGCGTTCATCCAGTCGTGAACCCCTGACGAGAGGCGCATTCCGGGGGATCGGGGTGCGCCTCTCGCGCGTCGTGGGAGCGGTACCGTGTGTGCGAGAGGGCCACGCTGCCGCGGGCCTCGCCGACGTAGCGTGTGAGGACCCCCACCGGAACGCACGCGAGGAGTCGGGATGCATCCGCCGCAGATCGTGGACCAGCTCTCGACCATGCTCGGCCGCCGGGTACGCCTGCGCGAGACGACGTACCCGGCGGTCGCCGACCGCGAGGCCGTGTGCGTCGACGTGCCGTTCGGCCGGGGAGCGGCCTACCTGCGCATCGTCGGCGCCGTGCAGAGCGAGCTCGGCCCGTTCGAATGGGCGGTGATCGACGCGGCGGCGTACCTGCTCGACCTCGGGGCGGGCCTGGCCGCGTCGCGAGACACGGTGCTCACCGGACTGATGGATGCCGATCGCCGAAGGCGGCGTGACGCCCTCGGCGAGGTGCGCGCCCGGCGGTGGATCGATGGCCGCGCCGACGATCTCGATGTGCTCGTGATCCGGCTCGATCCCGCCCGCGAGCTCGCGGTCACGGCATTCGGTCGGCACCTCGCGCTGACCCTGCACGGAGCGGTGCACTTCGTCGGCATCCGTGAAGAATCCGCCGTCTTCCTCGCCGCGCCCGTGCGCGACATCGACGAGCTGACGGATGCCGTCTCCCGAGAGGCCGCCGTGCACGGGGTCGTGCCCCGGGGTCTCGGAATGGCGACGTGCGGCGCCGACGAGACCGACATCGACGCCGCCGTCGCGCGGGCGATCGCCTCCGCGCGGCTGCGCGCGACCCTGCCCGACCAGGTCGTGTCGGTGCGCGCCGAAGACCTCGGTGGGTGGGCGCTCATGCACACGGTGCCGCGCTCGCGTCCCCTGCTGCACCAGGCCTGCCCGGCCGCCTTCGACCTGCTGGCCCTCGACGATCCGACGCCGCGCGAGACGGTGGAGGCGTACCTGGATGCCGCCGGCCGTGTGCCCGTGGCCTGCGAGAGGCTGCACATCCACCGCACGACGCTGTACTACCGGCTCGACCACCTGCCTGAATCGGTGCGCGCGGCTCTCGCGGACGGCCTGCAGCGGACCACGCTGCACCTCGCGCTCAAGCTCTTGCGGCTGTGGGAGGAGGAAGCGGTCGAGGCGCCGGTGATCCCGCTGCGCGAGGAGGGGCTGTTGCGGGCGTGACGGGCTCGCCGTCGCGACGCAGCGCGGGGTGAGCGGAGGGCGAGGGGTGAGCGGAGGGCTGTTCTGCGGCATCCGTCCTCCCTGCGTCCCTCGCCCTCCGCTCGTCACGGCGCGATCGCAAGGCCCGATCCTGCCTACGCCCCGCCGAAACGCTCCGTCCGCACGCGCAGCGGCGGATGGCCGACGGCGACGACCGCATCGGCCGTGGCCTCGACGAACGCGGTCGGTCCGCAGATGAAGATGAGGGGCCGCTCCGCGGGCGGGATCGTCAGGCGCTCGAGCTCGGCCATCGAGACGCGGCCCGCGGCGCGCGGCGATCCGGGCGGGGCGAGACGCGTGTGGATCCATTCGGTCGGGATGCCGAGGGCCCCGAGTCGGTCGATCTCGTCGGCGTACATGGCATCCGGTGCCGAACGCACCGAGTACAGCAACCGGAAGGGCTGGGCGGTGCCCGCGGCCGCGCGCGCCCGGGCGATCGAGAGGAGCGGGACGATGCCCGAGCCGCCGGCGATCAGCTGCACGGGCGAGGGGTCGCTCTCGCGCCAGACGAAGTACTGGCCCAGCGGGCCCTTCACCTCGAGGAAGTCGCCCGGGCGCACCTCCTCGACGAGGTAGGGCGAGACCTCGCCGCCGTCGACCTCGTCGACCGCGAGCTCGACGCGCTCGCCGGGACCGAAGCTCGCGATCGAGTACGAGCGCTCGGCCTGGTAGCCGTCTTCGGCGGTGAGGCGGATGTCGAGGTGCTGACCGGGCAGGCTCCCGGTCCAGCCCGGGACGTCGAGCACGAGCGAGCGGGCGTGGGCGGTGAGGCGGGTCACCGACTCGACGTGGGCGGGCAGCCAGGGCGTCGCCGTCACCAGTACCGCTCTTCGCGCCACGGATCGCCGTGCATGTTGTAGCCGTTCTGCTCCCAGAAGCCGGGGTCGTCGCGCGGTTGCAGGACGAGGCCGCGGACCCACTTCGCGCTCTTCCAGAAGTAGAGGTGCGGGACGAGCAGGCGCGCGGGCCCGCCGTGCTCGGGGGCGAGGGGCTTGCCGTCGAACTCGAAGACGACCCACGCCTTGCCGCCCATCAGGTCTTTCACGGGCACGTTCGTCGTGTAGCCGCCGTACGAGTGCGCCATCACCGAGGGCGCGGCGCTGTCGATGTCGGCCAGCAGCGTGTCGACCGAGACCCCGCGCCACGAGGTGCCGAACTTCGACCACCGGGTCACGCAGTGGATGTCGGTGTGCACGTCCTCGATCGGCAGCTCGTGGATCTCATCCCACGTCCAGGTCGTCGTCGCGCCCGTCTCGGTGCGGATCGCGAACTGCCAGTCGTCGAGTCGGATGCGAGGGGTCGGGCCCGCGGACAGCACGGGGAAGTCGTCGGTGAGGTACTGCCCCGGGGGGAGCTGCGGGTCGGAGGCGCGTCGGCGGGCCCCGAAACCCCTGCTGAATTCGGCCATGACGCCTCCCTGGCCCCGACCCTACTCGCGGGGTCCGACACCCAGCTTCGACAAATGACGGACGGGTCAGGCGCCCTGCCACACCGAGGCGCGGGCCGAGTGCGCGGCGAGAGCCGCGAGACGCTCGTGCGGGACGCGGAGGCGACTCAGCTGGACGAGCCCCTGGGATGCGAGGACCGTGCGCTCGGCATGGGCGGCGGCCTCGTCGGCATCCAGGATCAGATCGTGCTCCGCCGCGGTGCGGAGGAACGTCTCCGCGAGCACGCGCTCCATTCGCGCGGTCGTCGCCGTGGAGATGTCGAGCACCTCGGGGAAGCGATCGCCGAGCTCGACGATCGTGTTGAGCATGAGGCATCCGCGTCGATCCGCGGACGAGCCGCACTCATCGACGACGCGCTGGAGGAACTGCCCGGCGACCACCGCCAGGTCGGTGCTGGGCGCGGAGGTCGCCTCGGCCACGAACGTCACGCGCCCCTCGCAGTACCGGCGGAAGACGCAGAGGAACAGCCCGAGCTTGCTCGCGTAGGCCGCGTACAGGCTGCTGGTGCCGACTCCGGATGCCACGGCCACGTCTTCCATCGAGGTGCGGTCGTACCCGCGCGACCAGAACAGCTCCTGCGCGGCATCCAGGAGCTGATCTTCGTCGTATCGCCGGGGTCGACCCACGCGGCCACGGTACCCGTTGCACCCCCGCCCTCTTCAACGGGCACGTCCGGTTCTCGCGCAATCGTGTCCGTTTGCGTCGCACGGTCGGACGGCGCCGCGCGGAGAATTGGAGCGACCGTTCCATTACTCGGCGGAGGATGCGCGTGACGACCTCGAGTGGCCCGCTGGCCGAGTTCCTGCGCGACCGACGCGAGTCGCTCACGCCCGCGCAGGTCGGGCTGTCGGACTCGTCGCGCCGCCGCGTCCGGGGCCTGCGTCGCACCGAGGTGGCCGAGCTCGCCGGGATCAGCGCCGACTACTACCTGCGCATCGAGCAGGGGCGGGGCCACCGCCCCTCGGCAGAGGTGCTCAGCGCCCTCAGCCGCGCGCTCCTCCTCGACGTGTACGGCGACGAGCACCTGCACCGCGTCGCGAACCTGTCGGCGGGGCACGAGGCGCCGGCCGTCAGCGACGAGGTCCCCGCGGGCATCCGGGAGTTGCTCGACCTGCACCCCGAGACGCCGGCGTACCTGTCGAACGGCACCCTCGACGTCATCGGGGTCAACGAAGCGGGCCGTCTGCTCGCGCCCGGGGGTCTGCGCCCGGGACTCAACCTCGTGCTGTCGGTGTTCGAGCACTATCCCGACCCGCACTCGGAGTCGCACTGGCGCCGAACTGCGAGCAACCTCGTCGCGTCGCTGCGGTATCACGCGGACCCGCGCAGTCCCCGGTTGCGGCACATCGTCGACACGCTCAGCGCCACCGATCCGCGCTTCGTCGAGCTGTGGCAGCGGTGCGAGGTGCGACCGCACACGAGCTCGTGGCCGCTCGTGTACATCGAGTCCCACGGGTGGGTGGGGCTGCGCAGCGAGACGTTGGCGATCCCTGCATCCCGAGGCTGCACGATGACCCAGTTCTTCGCCGAACCGAACACTCCTGGAGTGGAGGCTCTGCGCGACCTGGTGCGGAGGGCGTACGGGCGGGAGCCGCGCGTCGAGCCGAGCGCGTGAGGGCCGGGGCGCGTGACGAGCGGCGTGAGGGCCGGCGCGTGACGAGCGGAGGGCGTGAGCGTCGGACCGCGTGCCGGCCTGAGCGCGTGATGGGCGGAGCGCGTGACGAGCGGAGGGTCAGGGACGGAGGAAGGGCGACAGTCCGCGCCTGATCCTCCCCTCGCCCCTGATCCTCCGCTCGTCCCCGCTCCGCCCGACGCGGACGCCCGCTGTGGCCGATCTACGCCGACAGCTCCTCGGCCTGCGGCGCGACCGTCGAGCGGAACCGCTGCTGATACCCCGACGGCGTCACGCGGTAGCGCGCGAGGAAAGCGCGGCGCAGGGCCGCGGGCGAGCCGAAGCCCGCCGCGGCGGCCGACTGTGCGATCGAGACCCCCGACTCGAGCAGGTTGACCGCGAGCTCCAACCGCAGCGACGCGATGTAGGCGGCCGGAGTGACGCCCAGCTCGTCGCGGATGACGCGGGTGAGGTGCCGCGGACTGACGTTCACGTGCGCCGCGAGCTCGGTGACGCTCGTCGGCCGGGTCGGATCGTCGGAGACGTAGTCGGCGACCGCGCGGGCGATGCTCGTGCGCGGGGCCGGCATCTTCAGCGCCGCGGAGAACTGCGACTGCCCGCCGGAGCGGCGCATGTACACGAGAAGGTGCTGGGCGACGCTGCGCGCGACCTCGGCGCCGAGGTCGTCTTCGACCAGTGAGAGCGCGAGGTCGATACCCGCGGCCACCCCCGCCGAGGTGTAGATGTTGCCCTGCTTGGTGAAGATGCGCTCCGAGTCGACCGCGACCCGGGGGTAGCGGCTGGCCAGCGCGTCGGCGAATTTCCAGTGCGTCGTCGCGGGGTGACCGTCGAGGAGGCCCGTGGCGGCGAGACCGAACGCGCCGCTGCAGATCGACGCGATGCGTCGCGCCTGGCGCGCGAGGTCGGTGATCGCCCGCTGCAGGTCGGGGTTGTCGAACACGCCCGGTGCGCGTTCGCTCCCCGGGATGATCACCGTGTCGAGCGGCCCGCTCTCGGACGCGGCGCCGTCGACGCCGATCCGCAGGCCCATGAACGCCGTGACATCGGCGCCGGTGGGCGAGTAGAACCGGAGCTCGTAGGCATCCGTCGTCAGGTTCGTCTCGGAGAACACTTCGGCCGGCCCCACGAAATCGAGCGCCTTGACCCCGTCGAACAGCAGAATCCCGACTCGACGTCGTTGTCCCGTCATCCGCTGCTCCCCGTCTCGACCCTCCCTCCAGCCTGTCACCGATCCCGTCCCGACGGGGACCCGCTTTCGACATCTGTCGAGCGCGATTCTCGACGAATGCCCCTGCCGCCCCGGTGCCGCGCTGCCTAGCGTGGGCACCCACTCGCGGCGACTCGGCCGCGACGAGAGGAGTGGCATCCGATGTCCGAACAACCCACGATCGTCCTCGTCCATGGAGCCTTCGCGGATGCCGCGAGCTGGGCCCCCGTGACCCGCACGCTGCTCGACCAGGGGTACACCGTGCGGGTTCCCGCTGTGCCGAACCGCAGCCTGATCGGCGATGCGGCGTACATCCGCTCGGTCGTCGAGCAGATCGAGGGACCGGTGCTCCTCGCCGGGCACTCGTACGGCGGGGCCGTGATCACCGTGGCGGGCGTCGCCGAGAACGTCGTGGGTCTCGTCTACGTCTCGGGCTACGCGCTCGAAGAGGGTGAGAGCCTCGGGCAGTTGCAGGGCGGCTTCCCCGACTCCGACCTCGCGCAGCACCTCGTCTACACGCCGTTCCCGGTCGAGGGCGGCGAGCCCGGCACCGACGTGTCGGTCGAGGTCGCGGCCTTCCCCGACGTCTTCGCGCACGGTGTGCCGCTCGAACGGGCCGAGGTGCTCGCGGTGTCGCAGCGGCCGCTCGCCGCGCTCGCGTTCGGCGAGAACGCGCCGGTCGCGGCGTGGAAGACGAAGCCCGCCTGGGGCATCGTCTCGCGCGCCGATCACACGATCAACCCCGACGTCGAGCGCTTCGGCTACCAGCGCGCCGGCCTGCGGTCTGTCATCGAGCTCGACGCGCCCCACCTCGTGATGCAGAGCCACCCCGCCGAGGTCGCGAAGGTCATCACGGACGCCGTCGCCGAGCTCGCCTGATGACCACGGCCGAGCAGATCGACCGGGGCGTCCCCCCGAGCGGGACCGGATGCCAGGAGTGCGACGCGAGCGGAAGCTGGTGGGTGCACCTGCGCCGGTGCGCCGCGTGCGGACACGTCGGCTGCTGCGACTCGTCGTTGAACCGGCACGCGACGGCCCACTTCCACGCGACGGGGCACCGGTACATCCAGAGCTTCGAGCCGGGGGAGGTGTGGTGGTGGGACTACGAGACCTCGGCGGTCGTGCACGGCCCCCCGCTCGCCCCGCCGACGACCCACCCCGTCGACCAGACGGTCCCGGGGCCGGAGGAGCGGCTCCCCGCGGATTGGGAGGAGCAGCTCGCCGCTCGCCGAGGAGACGAATGACCGAGCCGTTCCCGCGCCTCGCGGTGGCCGATTGGCAGGCCACCCGGGACACGCTGCACATGTGGCTGCAGATCGTGGGCAAGATCCGCATGGTCTCGTCGCCTCCGGTCAACCACTACTGGCACGCGACGCTGCGTGTCTCGGCGCGCGGACTGAGCACCGGGGCCTTCGATGCCCGCGGCGGCCTGCTCGACATCGAGTTCGATCTGATCGCGCACCGGCTCGGCATCCGGTGCAGTGACGGACGCGAGATCGCGCTGCCCCTCGCGGGGCTCTCGGTCGCGGACTTCTACGCCGCCATTCTCGGAGCGCTCGGCGAGCTGGGGGTGCGCGCCGAGATCCACGCATGGCCCAACGAGGTCGAGGTGGCGCTGCCGTTCGCCACTGACACCGTGCACGCGACGTACGAGCCCGAGCACGCGCACGCGTTCTGGCGGCAGCTGGTCTACGCGCAGCGGCAGCTCGAGGCGTTTCGCGCCGGATTCCGAGGCAAATGCAGCCCGGTCCACTTCTTCTGGGGAGCGCTCGACCTCGCGGTCACGCGGTTCTCGGGCCGTCCGGCCCCGGTGCACCCGGGAGGCGTGCCGCACTGCCCCGACGAGGTGATGCGCGAGAGCTACTCCGACGAGCTGAGCAGTGCGGGCTTCTGGCCCGGCGGCGGTGACGAGGGGGCGTTCTCCTCGTACGGGTACCCCGTTCCGGCGGGGTTCGCGTCGGCGGTCGTGCCGTCGGAGGCGTTCTTCAGCGAAGGGCTCGGAGAGTTCCTGCTGCCGGCCGAGCGGGTGCGGACGGCGTCCGATCCCGACGCGCTCGTGCAGGAGTTCCTGCGCGCGACGGCGCGGGCGGCGGCGGAGAGGGGTGGGTGGCCCTGAGGGGCGAGGGGTGGCGAGGGGAGGAGATGTGGCGACGGGAGGACGGATGCCGCGGGCTCGATCCTCCGCTCCCGGAATCTCCTCCGCTCGACACGCGGGTGCGCGTGATCAGCCCGAGAAGGGGGCTTCGGCCCCCACCCGCCACGCGCACACGTCGTTGCGTTCCGGAGGCGTCGGCCCCGCCCCACGCGCCGTTGGACGCATGGCATCCACGCTCGGAAAGCCTCGCTCAGTCCACCCGCCGGACCGCGCGTCGCGGCGGGCGCGCCACGAGCAACACCCCGACGAGCGACGCTCCGACCACCCCGACCGCGAGCAGGCCCTGGAGGTCCCACAGCGGGATCGTCTGCAGCCACGACCCGGGACTCCCGGCGAACCGCGACCACGCCACCACGTACGAGCCCATCGCGAGTCCCGCGCCGAGCCCGAGCGGCACCCCGAGGAGGAGGATCAGCGACCCCTGCGCGAGCGCGACCCGACGCAGGAACCGCGGGGTCGCGCCGACCGCGTACATCGTGGTCGCATCGCGCCGGGCCTGGGTGCGCGCAAGCAGCAGCGACACCGTGGTCGCGACGACGGCGAGGGCGGCCAGGGCCAGGACCGGTGCGAGGCCCGCGGCATCGCCCCACGGGTCCACGTTCTGCGGAATGGCGATCGTGACGAGCGAGGTGTGGGCGGTGACGATCTGGCGAGCGCGGTCCAGCTCGCCCGCGGTGAGCGGTCGCGAGGTCAGCACGTACTCGCCCACGAAGTCGAACTGGGTGATCCCGAGCGCGCGGGCCGTCTCGGGCGAGACCGTGAGCGGCGGAGCGAACCCACGCAGGAAGGCGCCGGGAACGGGCGTGATCGATGAGGCACCCTCTTCGCCGGGGAACATGTCGGCCCCGACCGCGAGCCGTACCTCCCCCTCACCGCTGAGCTTCGTCGCATCGTTGACGATCGCCCCGCCCGCCTCCAGCACGTCGGCGGCGGCGTCTGCCCCGGCGATCCCCGACGCGCGGACCGCGCCCGGCGACAGGACGTAGGTGTTCGTGCCGCCCATCCACGCGAGGCTCATGCTCTGCGAGTAGCCGTCGACCGCGTCGCGGCAGGTCACGGCCTCGCCGGGGTCGAGCACCGCGGGCGCGTCCGGGGCGAGGCCGGCCGGGCAGGTCTTCCCAGGCGCGGGGAGCGCTTCGATGTGCTGCGAGCCGCCGACCGCAGTGGTCTCGATCGGGAGCGTGCCGGTCACGGGGAGCTCTTCGGCCAGCGCGCGGGTGGCGTCGGCGAACACCAGTCGGTCGAACGCGGGCGAGACGGGCACGAACGTGCCCAGCACGACGTGCCCGGCGCCGACCATTTGTCCCGTGGAGTCGCGGTTGTTCTGCGTTCCCGACCCGGTCACGACGAGCAGAGCGGATGCCGCGAGCACCGCGACCAGCACGCCCGCGGCCGCGGGGACCACACGTGTCGGGTGATCGAGACCGTCGCGCACGGCCAGTCGGAGCGCGAGGGGAGCGCGCCCCGCGGTGCGACCCGCGACGGAGAGGAGCGCCCGGATGCCGAGGACGAGAGCGCTCGCGCCCAGGACGACGGTCGCGGCGACCAGCAGGGCCGACGAGGGGTCGACCTGGCCGGGCGCGCGGTACTCGACGGGAAGCTGAGCGAGGTCGTCACGGAACGCTCCGGCCCGCGCGAACGCTCCGCACCCCGCGACCACGGCGAGCACCGCGAGCAGCACGGGAAGCACTGCTCGCGCGATGACGCGGGCGCGGCGCGGTGCGGTGGGCGCGGCGGCACGGTCTCGGACCACGTCGACCGGTTGAAGGCGTGCGGCGCGGCGAGCGGGACCCAGAGTGGCGACAAGGCCGATCACCACGGCGATGGCGACGCCCGCGAATGGCGCCCACCCCGGGAACCGGGTCCACATGTTCGCGTCGGGGTAGACCGCCGCGATGAGGAGCGCGCCACCCGCGATGCCGAGGCCGACGCCCACGAGGCCGCCAGCGGCGCCGACGAGGCCACCCTGCAAGAGGATCGTGCGTCGCAGATCGCGCGGGGTGGCCCCGGCGACGGCGGCGAGGCCGAGCATCCGGCGCGACTCGTCGGCCGCCACCGCGAACGCGGGGGTCACGAGGCCGAGGACGAGCAGTGCCCCCACGAAAGCGACGAGCACCGTCACCGCCGCGCGCTCCATGAGCGCCTTGGCATCCGTCTCGACGGGGTAGAGCGCGCTGGCGGGCGGGTAGTTCTCGAGCACGTCGCGCGAGACGGCGAACGTCTGCAGGGCGTTCAGCTCTTTCGCGTTCTCCCACGTGACCGGCGCCTCGCCCACCACGAGCCAGCGCCCGTCGATCCCGACGGGGTCGGCGGCGATGAGGCGCGACATCCAGCCCGCGGGAGCCCACGCCGTCTGCGCGGCGCCGGGTGCGATGCCGCTCACGCGGTAGCCGCGCTGCACGTTCTGGACGACCTCGCCGAGGCGCCCCTCCCCCGTGCTCCCGTACCACCCCGACCATGGCGGGGCCACGAGAGACACGTCGTCGCCGACGGTGAGGCCCAGGCGATCGGCGAAGGCTCGCGAGACGACCGCTTCGGTGTCGTCGGTGGGCATCCGCCCCTCGGCGAGGGCCGGGATCAGGATGCCGAGCCCCTCGGCATCCGCTTCGATCAGGCGCCCGGTCGACAGCGTCGAGACGTCGATGTCGGCCGACGCCACATCGGCTCCGGCAGTGCTTTCGACTCCGGGAGCGAGATCCAGCCCCGTCGTCGCGATGAGGTCGAGCGAACTCCAGAACGGGATGAGGCGGTCGCCCGGGGGAAGAGCGCGCGCGAGTTCGTCGGCCGTCGGGGGTGCGGTCTGGAGGTCGCCGTTCCAGGGGCCGGGGGCTCCCTCGGGGAGCTGGGGGAACGGCGGCGCCTCGCGCGGGAGCGTGGTCGCGGTGAGAACGGCCTGCGCGCCCGACGGGATGCTCGCGAGGGCCTGGTCGCGCGACGGCGTCGGGGCCTGCTGGACGGCTGCCCACGCCACGAGCGCGGCGACCGGCAGCGCGATGAGCAGGCACGACAGCACCGTGCGAAGCCCGTGTGCGCGCGTGTCGCGGAGAGCGAGCCGAAGAGTCGGTCGCCACGAGAGGACTCCGCGCATCAGACGACCCCGGATGCCTCGGCGAGCAGCGCGTCGGGATCGCTCGGCCCCGTCTGGTCGACGATGCGTCCGTCGCGCAGGAAGATCGTGCGGTCGGCCCACGCGGCGAAACGCGGTTCGTGCGTGACCATGAGCACCGCCGCCCCGCGATCGGCGCGGTCGCGCAGCACCTCCAGGACGGCGGTGCCGGTGGCCGAGTCCAGGGCGCCGGTCGGTTCGTCGGCGAGCACGAGTCGGCGTGCCCCGACGAGGGCGCGCGCGATCGCCACGCGTTGGGCCTGTCCACCCGACAGCTCGTCGGGGCGGCGGTCAGCGACATCGATCAGCCCGGTGTCGGCGAGGACGTCGAGCGCCGCTCGGCGCGCGCGGCGTGCGGAGTGGCCGTCGAGCTCGAGGGGGAACGCGACGTTCTCGGCGGCTGTCAGAGAGGGGAGGAGGTTGAAATCCTGGAAGACGTAGCCGACGCTCCGGCGGCGGAGGAGCGCGAGCTTCGTCGCGTCGAGACCGCCGATGTCGGTGCCTTCGAGGAGCACCTGCCCCGACGTCGGCCGGTCGAGTCCTCCGGCGAGGTGGAGCAGTGTCGACTTGCCCGATCCGGATGGCCCCATGACGGCGACGAACTCGCGCGGGCGGACGATCAGGTCGGCGTGGCGCAGGGCGGTGACCTCGCGGGCTCCCTGACCGTGAACCCGGGTCGCACCGCGCAGTTCGAGGACGGCGGTCATCGCGCGCTCCGCTCGCGCGGTGCGGCCGGGGTGGTCCGCGGGGCGTGGTGCGTGGCATCCGGAGTACGCCGCCGCGCGGCGGTCTCTTCGACATCGTCGAGCCAGCGCAGCTCGGCCTCGGTCAGGAAGACGTGGTTGTCGAGCACGAGACGTCCCGCGATGTCGTCGGCGTCGAGCCCGCGGCGCAGGCGCGTGAGGTCGTGGAGCGTGCGGTGGGTGGCGCTGCGCTGCTTCTGCACGAGGTCGTGCACGTCGAGGTCGCCGAGGGCCACCGCGAGGGCGAACTTGATGACGAGCTCGTCGCGCCCGCGCTGGGCCGGGGAGACGGGGTCGGCCCACCAGGCCTCGAGCTCGCGATGCCCCTGGTCGGTGAGATGCCAGGGGCGGGCGTCGTCGTCATCGTGCTCGTCGCGCACGACCAGGCCGTCACGCTGCAGCCGCTGGAGGGTCGATGACACCTGGCCGATGTTCAACGGCCAGGAATTGCTCGTCGTCTCGTCGAAGTCCTTCCGCAGCTGGTACGTGGTCGAGGGCTGCCGCGAGAGCAGCGCGAGCAGAGCGAACTTGACGGACATCGAACCTCCAGGGTTACTGAGTAACCACAGCGTAGGGGGTTACTCGGTAACCGTCAAGGGAGCGGAAAGGTGCCGATGGTCGGACGTCAAGCCCCCACCCCTCCCAGGGATCTCTTCAAGACCGCCGTGTACCGTCTCACCCGGTCTGCGCGACTTCACGTGCTCAGGTCGACTCCATAGGCGGTGTCGTCGACGGGTGCGGGATCGCGCTCGGTCACGACACGGGAGGCGATCACGATCAGCACGCTCACTGCCCCCGTCGCCGCTCCGACGGCGAAGAGCCCCGGCCCCCTCGATAAGGTCCGCAACCTGCCCTCCCTCACGGGACTGCGCTGGGCCACGGCGATGCTCATCTTCGGCCACCACCTCATGGCGGTCGAATATTTCGGGGGCACGCCCGGCGTGATCTGGGGGACCCTCTTCGAGGCCGGGAAGACCGGCGTGACCCTGTTCTTCATCCTCTCGGGCTTCGTGCTGGCGTGGGGATACAAGCCGCAGCAGACCGCGCGGTCGTTCTGGTGGCACCGCATCGCGCGGATCTATCCGCTGCACCTCGTCGGGGTCGGGCTCGCGCTGGTCGCCGCGGCCACCCTCGTCCCCGAGATCCGCACCGACGGCACCGCGCCCGTGGTCGCGAACGCCTTCCTCGTCAACGGCTGGGTGCCCGACTGGTGGCAGGCGGGCAACCCCGCGAGTTGGTCGCTCGTGTGCGAGGCGTTCTTCTACCTCACCTTCCCCTTCCTCATCCGCCCGCTCGCTCGCGCGTCGAACCGGGCTCTCGGCGTCGTGGTCGTGGCATCCCTCGTCGTCGCCGCTCTCGCGCCGCAGATCGCGTCGATGTCGCCCCTCCCGATGTCGGCCGCGTCGACACCGCTGCTGCGGATGCCCGAGTTCGTGATCGGCGTGAGCCTCGCGCTGCTGATGAAGAAGAGCACCTGGCAGCCGGTTCGGCTGATCGTCGCCGTGCCGCTCGCGGTCGCGGGCTACGCGCTGTCCGAGGCGCCGACCCTTCCCGGCACCGACATCCACCCGGGCCTTGCCGCGACCGTGGGGTTCTACGCTCTGCTCGTCGCCTCGCTCGCGAACGCCGACGCCCGGGCGAACTCGACCTTCCTCGCGCGGCCCCTCTGGCAGGAGCTCGGACGCGTGTCGTTCGCGTTCTACCTCGTGCACCTGCTCGTCATCGCGTCGGTGTCGTCGGCGTGGCCCGACGGACACCCGCAGTTGCCGTGGCGTCAGGCCGTGCCGCTCGCGCTCGCCGCTTTCGGGATCGCGCTCGCCCTCGCCTGGGCGATGCACAAGCTCATCGAGATCCCGGCGCAGCGGTGGCTGCTGCGCTACGACCGGTCGCGGTCCGCGGCCCGGCCTTCCTCGGTGCGCTCGGCCCCCCTCGTCGCGAATCGCTGACGCGCAGGGCTTTCGTCCCGGGCGTCGACTGGACCCGGATGCCGCTGTGACGGCATCCTGTGACGAGGACAGGGGGCGGACATGACGCAGCGCGCAACGAAGACGCACGGTACTCGGGTGATCGTGGGAGGCGCTGTCGTCGCGCTGGCCCTCGCGTTCGGTGGAGTCGGCGCGGCATCAGCGACCGGGCCGGCCGGGTCGACGGCATCCGGAACCGTCGTGCGCGACAGCGGGCGGGTCGTCGTCTACTACCAGAAGCAGTTCGTCGACGGATCGACGGGCGCGTACATCTCGCCGCTGCCCCTCGTGACCGAGAACACCGGCGTCGACGTCGTCAACCTCGCCGCGGTGCACATGAACGCCGACGAACTGCGGCTCAACGATCTGCTGCCGGACGACCCCTCCTTCGACACGATGTGGAGCGAACTGGCCGAGATCCAGCGGTCGGGGGTCGCCGTCGTCGGGATGATCGGCGGCGCGCAGAACGCCACCTGGCAGAGCCTGACCGACGACTACGACGTGCAGTACGCGCGGCTCCGGGACTTCGTCGAGGCGCACGCGCTCGACGGCATCGATCTCGACGTCGAGACCGACACCGACATCTCGGTGGTCGAGAAGGTGATCGCCGACCTGAGCGCCGACTTCGGCCCGTCGTTCCTCATCACGCTGTCGCCCGTGACCGCGGCGCTGGTGGGGGAGGACAACCTCTCGGGATTCGACTACGACGACCTGTACCGCAGCTCGGGGGACTCGATCGACTGGTTCAACACGCAGTTCTATTGCGGGTGGGGCGATCCCACCGCGGCGGACTACGGCGAGATCGTCGACTACCAGAGCACGAAGGGCGCCGGGATCCCGGCGTCGAAGATCGTGATCGCCGCCCTCACGAACCCCGACAACTGCGGGGACGGATGGGTTCCGCTCGACGAGCTGACGGCGTCGATCCAGGAGATCAAGACCACGACCCCCACCTTCGGCGGAATCGCGGGATGGGAGTACTTCAACTCGCTCCCCGGCGGGACGGAGGCGCCGTGGAAGTGGGCGGCCGTGATGCGCGCGGCGATCGACGAGCCGCTGCCGACGCCGACGCGGACGCCGACGGCGAGCCCGACGACGACCCCGACCGCGGAGCCCGCCCCGGTTCCGACGGCGACCCCCACGCCCGCGTCCGGCGTCCTCGCCGCGAGCGGTCAGGACTCGTCGGGACTCGTCGCGGGCGGCATCATCGGGGCGATCGCCGTCCTCGTCGGAGCCGTTGCGCTGGCGGTGGCGGCCTTCCGCCGACGCGCGTCGGTGGAAAGGTGGGCCCTGGAGTCTCGGCAGCCCCGCGACTAGGCTCGCCGGATGTTCTCAGCTGTCGGAGGCGCCCACCTGCTCATCCTTCTGCTCGGCTGGCTGGTCGCGCTCGCGGTCATCGGCCTGGTGACGTACTTCGTCGTGCGCTTGGCCGTGCTGCACGCGCTGAAGGCGCACACGCGCTGGCTCGACGGCGGCAAGCAGTAGGCCGCCCTCGCCGCAAGCCCTGAGAGCAGGGCTCGCGCCCGCAATGCGGTGATCGAGCGAATCCCGGGGCGGAGACCCATCCCGCGTCCAGCGAGCCCTCGGTACACTTCCCTGTGCCCGAAACACCCCCCAGCCCCGATCGTGACGCCGATCGCGTCACCGCGCCGGATGCCGCCGCGCCGGTGACCGGTGCGGATCCGGATGCCACGGACGCCGGTGCCGAGCCGGACGTCGAGCGCGTGGCATCCATCGATCCGACCGAGCTCGAGATCGCGTTGCGCGTCATCGACGCGGCGTCATCGCTCGATCGTGAAGACCCCGCGTATATCGCGTTGCGCCGTCAGACCGGCAAGCTCTACAAGGACGTGAAGCGGCAGTCGCGCCGCGAGAAGCGCCAGCGCATCGCCGACGCCGACCGCGCGGTCGTGGCCGCCACGGCGACCGGTGCCGCCGACCGCATCGACGACGAGACGCGCGGGATCCCGCTCGCGACCCGCACGACCACGCCGTTCGCCGGAGAGCTGATCAAAGCCCGCGCCTGCTACATCTGCAAAGAGGACTACACCCTCGTCGACGCGTTCTACCACCAGCTCTGCCCCGACTGCGCGGCGATGAGTCACGCCAAGCGCGACGCTCGCACCGACCTCACCGGCAAACGTGCGCTGCTCACCGGCGGCCGCGCGAAGATCGGCATGTACATCGCGCTGCGGCTGCTGCGCGACGGCGCCCACACGACGATCACGACCCGCTTCCCGCGCGACGCCGTGCGCCGTTTCTCGTCGCTCCCCGACAGCGCGGACTGGCTGCACCGGCTCAAGGTCGTGGGCATCGACCTGCGCGACCCTGCCCAGGTGATCGGACTCGCCGAGTCGGTGGCATCCGATGGTCCGCTCGACATCCTCATCAACAACGCAGCTCAAACCGTGCGGCGCTCGCCGGGGGCGTACAAACCGCTGGTGGATGCCGAACTCGCACCGCTTCCGGACGGACCGCTGCCCGAGCTGGTCACCTTCGGCCACACGAACGACGCCCACCCGCTCGCGCTTGCGCAGTCGGTGTCGGCCCACCCGATCCTCGCGTCGGCCGCGCGCACGGCAGAGGAGCTGACCGCCGAGGCGATGGCGGCGGGTTCGTCGTCGCTCGAGCGCCTGGCGGCGGGCACCGCGATCGACGCGGGCGGGCTCGTGCCCGACGAGGATCGCATCAACAGCTGGACGCAGCACGTCGACCAGGTCGAGCCCCTCGAGATGCTCGAGGTGCAGCTGGCCAACATGACCGCGCCGTTCCTGCTGGTGAGCCGCCTGCGCCCCGCGATGGCGGCGTCGACCGCGCGGCGGAAGTACATCGTCAACGTCTCGGCGATGGAGGGCGTGTTCGGCCGCGGATACAAGGGTCCGGGCCACCCGCACACCAACATGGCGAAGGCCGCGCTGAACATGCTCACGCGCACGAGCGCCCGCGAGATGTTCGAGTCGGACGGCATCTTGATGACCGCCGTCGACACGGGCTGGATCACCGACGAGCGCCCGCACTTCACCAAGGTCCGCCTGGCCGAAGAGGGCTTCCACGCCCCGCTCGACCTCGTCGACGGCGCCGCCCGCGTGTACGACCCGATCGTGCGCGGTGAGGCCGGCGAAGACCTCTTCGGCATCTTCCTGAAGGACTACCGCAAGAGCTCCTGGTGAGCTCCTGGTGAGCTCGCCCAGCGCTCGCAAGCCCATCGTCGAGTGTCCAAAACACGCCGTTATGGGTGGGGCCGTTGCGGCGTGTTCTGGACACTCGACGGGGGTGACAGCGCTAACCCAGCGGCCGCAGTTGCTCTTCGTCGACCGGGAACGCGACGTCATAGAACAGCTGGGGTGCGCCGACGGCGCCCCAGTCGTCCTTCTTGACCCGGATGCCGGAGGTCGAGACCTCGGCGATGCGCACCCGCAGCCACGAACCGTCGGCGAGGCGCAGCTCGTACATGTCGGCGAGGTAGCCGATCCCTCGCTCGTCGAGCGTCTCTTCGGCGGTCAGCCAGTCGACCGCCTCGGACGAGCGCCGGCCGAGCAGGTCGATGACGACGAAGCCGTCGCCGTCGGGCTCCATCCACCCGAGCACCTCGCCGTCGGGGCGTCGGTGCGTGATCCAGTCGCTGCGCATGGTGTCGAGCCTAGGCGTCGGCGCGGCGCGGCGCGGCACGGGGCGGGGCGCGAGTTGGTTGAGCGCGGTGAGTGTCCAA
>NZ_JARHXC010000275.1:0-1950 GCF_029222405.1 Microbacterium sp. Kw_RZR3
GGTGTCCCCCGTCCGACGGAGGGGACACCGCACGGCCTCGCTCAGGGCTGAGGCGTCTTCGCGGCTTCCTGGGCGACCTCGCGCGTGAGCTCCGCATCGGGGCCGAGCGAGCGCTCGAGCTCATGGGCGAGGGAGTCGAGTTCGGCCCCGCCGGCCATGAGGCTCGTGAGCTCGGCGAGCGTGATGTCGGCCTTGAGGTGGTCGCCGATGCTCGTGCCGCGGTTCAGCAGCAGGAACCGGTCGCCCACGGGGTACGCGTGGTGCGGGTTGTGCGTGATGAACACGACGCCCAGACCCCGGTCGCGCGCCTTCGCGATGTACTTCAGCACGACGCCCGACTGCTTCACGCCGAGAGCCGCGGTGGGCTCGTCGAGGATCAGCACGCGCGCGCCGAAGTACACGGCACGGGCGATCGCGACGCACTGGCGCTCACCGCCGGAGAGCGTGCCGATGGGCTGGTCGACGTCGCGCAGGTCGATGCCCATGTTGGCGAGCTCGGTGTAGGTGACCTCCTTCATCCGCGCCACGTCGAGGCGGCGGAAGGGACCCCACCCGCGGGTCAGCTCCGATCCGAGGAAGAAGTTGCGCCACACGGGCATGAGGGGCACGACGGCGAGATCCTGGAAGACGGTGGCGATCCCGGCATCCAGGGCATCCCTCGGGGAGGAGAACGTGACGGGCGCGCCGTCCAGCAGCAGTTCGCCCTCGGAGGGGCTGTGGGCCCCGGCGAGCATCTTGATGAAGGTCGACTTGCCGGCGCCGTTGTCGCCGAGCACGCACGTGACCTGGCCGGCGATGACCGTGGTCGAGACGCCGGAGAGGGCGTTGACCGGGCCGTAGCTCTTGCCGACGTTTCGGACTTCGACGATCGGGGTCTGTGTCGAGGTGGTCATTTCGTCCCTCCCGCGCGCAGACGCACGAAGTGGTTGAGCAGCACGGCCAGCAGCAGCATCGCCCCGAGGAAGGTGCGCAGCCAGTTGGTGTCCCACTGCGCGAAGGTGATGCCCTGGAAGACCATGCCGTAGATGAGCGCGCCGAGGGCGGCACCGATCGCCGAACCGAACCCACCGGTGAGCAGGCAGCCGCCGACGACGGCGCAGATGATGTAGATGAACTCCTGTCCGACACCGGTGTTGGCCTGCACCGTCGAGGTGCGGAACAGCGAGATCATGCCGACCAGCCACGCCGCACCGGCGGTGGTCATGAACAGCCCGATCTTCGTCTTGAGGATGGGGACGCCGACCTGGCGCGACGAGTTGAGCTGGCCGCCGACGGCGAAGATCCAGTTGCCGGCGCGGGTGCGCAGCAGCACCCAGGTGGCGACCGCGGTCACGAGGACCCACCACAGCACCGAGACGTAGAACGTGCCGTCGCCGATGCGGATCGAGGCGCCGAACAGGGGCTGGATGCTGTCGTAGAACGGCACCTTGGTCATGCCCTGGATCGCGACCTGACCGGTGATGAGCTTGGTCACGGCGAGGTCGGCGCCGGCGAGGACGAAGAACGTGCCGAGGGTCACGATGAAGCTCGGAAGGCCGGTCTTCATCACGACGAGTCCGTTGAGAGCGCCGATGGCCAGGGCGGCGGCGAGCGAGATCAGCACGGCGAGCCAGATGTTCAGGCCGTAGTGCGTGGTGAGGATGCCGACGATCAGCGCGGTGAAACCGGTCATGACACCGGCGGAGAGGTCGAACTCCCCGCCGATCATCAGCAGGGCGACGGCGACGGCCATGATGCCGAACGTCGAGCCCGACTCCAGCCACACGCCGGCACCGGCGAGGGTCATGAAGTTGGGGGTGTAGACCGAGAAGAAGAACATGACGGCCAGGGCCGCGACCAGTGCTCCGATCTCGGGGCGGGCGAGCAGGCGCCGCACGGGCTGCCGCTCGAGGCGGGGGCGTGTGGCGATTGTCACGATGTCGGTCGTCGTCATCGTCGAGTCCTTTCGGT
>NZ_JARHXC010000276.1:0-5739 GCF_029222405.1 Microbacterium sp. Kw_RZR3
GTCAGGCCTTGTTCTGGCGCTCCAGGAGGTCGCGGATCTGCACGAGGAGCTCCTGCTCGGTGGGGAGCTTGGGCTCTTCGGATGCCGCGTCGGTGACGCCGGCGCGAGCGGCGGCGCGCTCCTTCCAGCGGTTCATCGGGAAGACGAACACGAAGTACACGATCGCGGCGACCGCGAGGAAGTTGATGACGGCGACGAGGATCGACCCGAACTCGAATGTCGCGATGCCGCCGAAGATCGTCGGAACCGAGAGGTTGAGGTTCGTCAGATCACCGATCTGGAACACGAATCCGATGAGGGGATTGATGAAGCCCTGGACGATCGCGTTGACGATCGCCGTGAAGGCTGCACCGATGACGACGGCGACCGCGAGATCGATCACGTTGCCGCGGAGGATGAACTCTTTGAATCCCTTGATCACGTTTGGTCTCCTGGGGGGTCGAGGGTCTGCTGGCGAGGGGCGACGCGTCAGGACGACGACGAAGCCGTCGATGTCGATGATGACGAGGTCGACGACGATCCGCCACCGCTTGCGCCGGCCGAGCTCGACGACCCGCTCGACGACCCGCTGCTGGACGAGCTGCTCGACGAGCTCCGGGAGTCGGTGCGGTAGAAGCCCGACCCGTTGAACGTCACGCCGATCGACCCGTACTGCTTGCGGAGGTCTCCGCCGCACTCGGGGCATTCGGTGAGGGCCGCGTCGGAGAACGACTGGACGGCGTCGAAACGGTGTCCGCACTGCTTGCAGGCATACGAGTAGGTGGGCATGGTGCTTCTTTCGGGTGTCAGGCGGGGGAGGCGGCGATGCGCACCGTGCGCGTCGGGGTCACGATGCCCGAGACGGGCTGGTCGTGCACGTCGCGCGGAACGTCGTCGACGAATTCGGAGTCGAAGATGACGGCGTAGACGGGAGGGCACTTCTCCATCGAGCCGAGGGTCTTGTCGAAGTAGCCGCGGCCCCAGCCGAGGCGCATCCCTCGCCGGTCGACCGCCGCCGCGGGGATGACGAGCAGATCGACGTCGTTCACGGCGATCGGTCCGAGCACGTCGCCGACGGGTTCGGGGAGGCCGAACAGTCCCTCGGCGATGTCGGCGTCGGGCGTGGCGACCGCCCAATCGAGCAGCCCGTCTTCGCGCGTGATCGGAAGAAGGACCCGGATGCCGCGCGCCACCGCACCGGCGACGAAGGCGTGCGTGCCGGGTTCGGTGGTCGTGGACAGAAAACACGAAATGCTGCGTGCGCCGAGCCTTTCGACCAGGGCGTCGAGCTGTTCTTTGACGCCGTCCTCGGCGATTTCGCGCGCGTGCGAAGAAATGATCTGTCGTCGTTCGCGAAGATCGGCGCGTAATGCGCGCTTGGCCTGCTCGATGCTGTCGGGCATGCAGTAAGTGTAAGTGCGCGTCCCGTCACGCCGCCGTCACAGGAGACCAGTAGGGTATGCCCATGCCTCATAAGCCCTTCAAGGCCGTCATTCCGGCCGCAGGACTCGGTACGCGCTTCCTCCCGGCCACCAAGGCCATGCCGAAGGAGATGCTGCCGGTCGTCGACAAGCCGGCCATTCAGTACGTCGTCGAAGAGGCCACCGGCGCCGGTATCGACGATGTCCTGATCATCATCGGCCGCAACAAGAACAACATCGCCAATCACTTCGACTCGATGCCCGAGCTCGAAGCGAAGCTTCGCGAAAAGGGCGACAGCGACAAGCTCGCCAAGGTCGAGCACTCCTCCGACCTCGCCGACGTGCACATGGTGCGCCAGGGCGAGCCCAAGGGCCTCGGTCACGCCGTTCTCCGCGCGCGCAGCCACGTGGGCGACCACCCCTTCGCGGTCCTTCTCGGCGACGACCTCATCGACGAGCGCGACCCGCTGCTCACGACGATGATGGAGCAGTACGACAAGCGCAACGCGACCGTCATCGCTCTGATGGAGGTCGACCCCGCGCACATCCACCTCTACGGTGTCGCCGCGGTCGAGCCCACCGAAGAGGACGGCGTGGTCAAGGTCACCCAGCTCGTCGAGAAGCCGAAGGCCGAGGACGCTCCCTCCAACCTGGCCATCATCGGCCGCTACGTGCTCGGACCCGACGTGTTCGACATCCTGGAGCACACCGAACCCGGCAAGGGCGGCGAGATCCAGCTGACCGACGCGCTCGAAGAGCTCGCCAACGGCGGCGGCGACGGTGGGGGCGTGTACGGCGTGGTGTTCCGCGGTCGCCGCTACGACACCGGCGACCGCGTCGACTACATCAAGGCGATCGTCCAGCTCGCCGCGGACCGCGACGACCTGGGCCCGGCGCTGCGTCCGTGGTTCAAGGAGTTCGCGGCGGGTCTCTGACCCCATGGATCTCTCCGTCCCACGACGGCACGGCGAGGTGTCGATCCGTCTCATCCGCAACCGCGATGCGCGCGTCCTTCAGCAGCAGCTGATCGACAACCGCTCGTGGTTGCGGCCGTGGGAGGCCACGAGCCCCGATGGTCCGGTGTCGTTCGACATGCGCCTCGGCATTCGGCGGCTCATGCAGCAATACCGCGACGGCGTCGGCGTTCCCTTCGTCATGGAGTGGAACGACGAGGTCGCCGGTCAGCTGAACGTGTGGGGTGTCTCGCGCGGCTCGCTCGCGTCCGCGACGATCGGGTATTGGGTGGCGGAGCCGTACGCCGGACGCAACATCACCACGATCAGCGTCGCGTTGGCCACCGACATCTGCTTCACCTCGCTGAACCTGCACCGGGTCGAGATCTGCATCCGTCCCGAGAACCACGCGAGCCTGCGGGTCGTCGAGAAGCTCGGGTTCCGGTACGAGGGGCTGCGCCGTCGATACATCCACATCGACGGTGATTGGCGCGACCACTACGCCTTCGCGCTCGTGCGCGAGGAGGTCCCGCACGGCGTGCTCGACCGCTACGAGCGCGGCCAGGTTCCGCCGGACGCCGCTCGCGTCCCACCCGCCGACCGGCTCTAGTCTTTCGGTCGCTCCCGACCACTCGCGCCCGCGCCCGCGTGGCGAGACTGCATCGCGCTGACATTCCCACTGCGGGCTGCAATGGAGATGTCAGCTGGATGCAGTCTGGGCTGGTCAGGGGAGATCGCGCGGTCAGCGACGACACGCGCGGGGATGCCGAGCTGTGACCGTCCCGTGACCTACCGTGTTCACATGGGTGGACAGGTTCTCGGTGGCGGGGTGATCGTCTTCGTCGCGGTCGCGCTGTGGCTCGTCTATCTTCTGCCGTCATGGCAGAGCCGACACCGGTTCACCTCGGCCGAGCGCAACGCCGTCCGCCTCAACCAGGCGCTCCGCGTACTCGCCGAGACGGCGGAGACGCCCCGTGAGGTCCACCTCGAGCTCACCGCGCGGACGGCGCACCAGCAGCAGAAGATCGCGCGTCAGGTGCAGGCCAAGAAGGCCGAGATCGAGCTCGCCGAGGCGAAGGCCCGACTCGAGGTCGCCCGCCTCGAGAACGCCCGCGACCGTGATCTCGTGAAAGAGCAGCGCGCTGCCGCCCTCGAACTCGCGCGGGCGGAACGCGCCGCCGCCGTGCACGTCGCTCGTGCCGAGCGAGCCGCCGCCCTCGAGAAGGCCCGCGCTGAACGCGAGGTGGCCATCGAGCGAGCACGTGCCGAGCGCGCTGCCGCGGTCGCCCATCCCGAAGCGCGTCGCGCCAAGGCTCGTCGCCGCTTCCGTCTCGCCACCTCCGTCTTCGCGCTCGCGGGCGTGATCGCGGCCGTTGCCGGAACCGTGATGGTCGTCGCCGGTGGGGGACCCGTCCTGCTCATCGCGGGTTCGACCGGGGTCGTGGCATCCGTTCTCCTTCTCCGTCGTCTCGCGGTCGTGGCCTCTCGCGGCGCCGCTCGCCCGGCGGTCGTCGCCGAGGAGCGCGTGGCAGCGGTGGTGCAGGACTTCGCTCCGGCGGCTCCTGCTCCGCGTCAGACCTGGACGCCGCGCGAACTCCCGCGGCCGCTCGTCGCCTCGGCCGGCTCGCGCGCTGCGGCTGTCGTCGACGAACAGCTCGCCCGCGAGGCCCTGCGTGCCGCCGCCCGCGAAGAGGCCGCCCGCGAGATCGCCGCTGCCCAGGCTCCGACCCCAATCGAGACCGCGCGTCCGGCGGCTGCTCCCTCGCCGTACGCGGCGATGGGATACGTCGATGACACCGAGATCGAGGACCACGTTCGCCGACTGCTCGAGCGTCGCGCGTCGGGTCAGTGACAGGCCGCATGCCGTTCGCGGCATGACGCGCCCGGGCGGTCGGCTCCGCGCGGGCGTCGGGCTCGCGGCGTGATAGTGTTGTGGAGTTGTCCGGGCCTGTGGCGCAGTTGGTAGCGCGCCTCGTTCGCATCGAGGAGGTCAGGGGTTCGAATCCCCTCAGGTCCACCAGATAGCCAAGAAGACCCCCGCTCCGGCGGGGGTCTTTCTCGTTGCGAGGAACGCGGCTGCCGGCCTTCGTGTCTCAGGCCTCTCCGTTGCCTTCCGCCCACCCACCCGGCGCCGCGATGTTGAACATCCACGCCACGCCCCACGGGTCGATGATCTCGCCGTAGAGGTCGCCCCAGACCTGCTTCTCGAGGGGCTGGGTTACCTGGGCGCCGCGGTCGACGAAGCGGTCGTAGAAGCCCCGGACACGGTCCGTCTCGTCGCTCATGAAAGCGGCGTGCACGCGGCTCTTACCCCAGCCCTCGGCGGGTTCCTCGAAGCCGTCGGCGCCCATGATCGTGAAGCCGTCGGCCGAGAGCTCGGAGTGCATGACTCCGTCGGCGGGAGCGTCGGGGATGCCGAAGTCGGAGAACGTGTGGATCGACAGCTCGCCGCCGAACACCGACTGGTAGAAGGTCATCGCCTCGCGGGCGGCACCGGCGAACGAGACGTACACGACGAGAGAGGTCGACATCGAGGCATCCTTCTGATCGGGGGATTCGCCCTCACCCTAGACCGGCGTGCTCGGTGCGGGAAGACCCGGATATGCTCGGGCAAAGCCCGCTCGCCCCTGAGGGAGAAGCCATGATCCTCGCCCACGACGTGTCGGGTTCCGGCCCGCTGCTCGTCCTCCTGCACGGCATCACCGAAGACCGGCACAGCTGGGATCCGGTCGATCTGACCGACAGCTTCACGGTGGTCCGGGTCGATCTGCGCGGCCATGGCGCGTCGGCGGCGGAGGAGCCGTACGACATCCCTACGCTCGCGGCCGACGTTCATGAGACTCTGGCGCAGCTCGCCGAGAACGACGTGATCCCCGCGGAGCTGCCGGTGGTCGTCGGCCACTCGATGGGCGGCATCGTCGCGACGGCCTACGGAGCGCTCTTTCCCGCCCGCGCGGTGGTCAACGTCGACCAGCCCCTGCAGCTGGCCGGGATGCAGGGGCAGGTGCAGCAGGCCGAGGAGATGCTCCGCGGCGACGGCTTCCCGCTGTTCATCCAGGCGATGTTCGCGCAGATGGCGGGCGGCCTGGATGCCGGCGAGATGGCGCGGGTCGATGGCATCCGGTCTCCGAAGCAGGACGTGGTGCTCGGGATGTGGCGGCCGCTGCTCGAAGACTCTCCCGAGAAGCTGTCGGAACTCGTGACCAGCCTGACCCGGATCCCTGCTGACGTCCCGTACCTCGTCATCACCGGGCTCGATGCGGGTCCCGAGTACGCGGAGTGGCTGCAGCAGGAGATCCCGCACACCGTGCACGAGGTGTGGCAGCCGCCGACGCACTACCCGCACCTCGTTGACCCGGCGCGGTTCGTGGCACGGGTCGAAGAAT
>NZ_JARHXC010000277.1:0-7436 GCF_029222405.1 Microbacterium sp. Kw_RZR3
GTCGATCGCCTGGGCCTCGCCCGCGACGTGGTGCTTCCCGGTTGGGTGAGCGACGCTCAGCTCGAAGCGCTGTTCCAGGTCGCCGACCTCTACGCCTGTCCCTCGCTGGTCGAGGGGTTCGGTCTCCCCGTCGTCGACGCCCTGCGGCGAGCCGTTCCCGTCCTCGCGAACGACGTCCCCGTGCTGCGCGAGGTGGGGGGCACGGCCGCCCGGTACGCCGATGCGACGGATGCCACGGCCTTCGGCGCGGCGATCCGCACGGTCCTCGCGGATCCACCGGATGCCGCGACGCGCGACGCCGCTCGAGAGTGGGCCTCGCGATTCACCTGGGACGATGCGGCGGACGGCGTCGCGACGGTTCTCGATCGCGCCCTCGGGGAGCCGCGATGACCGACGCCGCAGGGCCGGCGCCGCTGCGCGGACGCCTCGTGGGGTTCATGGTGGTCCCCGCGATCGCGGCGATCTCCCCGCTCCTCGTCCTCCCCCTGATCTCGCGCCTCGCGGGCGACGGCGGCTGGGCGAGCGCGGTCGCGGGCGAAGCCATCGGCACGTTCGCCGCGATCGCAATCGGCTACGGGTGGACGGCCGTCGGCCCGGCCCTCATCTCGATCGCCCCCGACGGCGACCGGCGCGCGCGGCTGTACCGTGACTCGATCGTCGTGCGACTCCTGCTCGCCGCGATCGTGCTGCCCATCCTCGCGGTGGTGTGCTGGTTCGTGGCGTCACCCGGATCCGAGCTGCTGACGGTGCTGATGGGCGTCCAGGGCGCCCTGATCGCCCTGTCGTTCACGTGGTACTGCGCCGGGGTGGGCGATCCGCGCACGATCATCTTCTTCGACGCGGTCCCGCGCGTTGTCGCCACCGCCCTCGCCGCGGGAGCGATCCTTCTGACCGGGATCGTCGAGCTCTACCCGATCGCGGGCATCCTCGTGACGCTGGGCGGCACGACGCTGTTCAGCGCGCGGCTGCTGCGTCGGCATCCGGGTCCTTGGCCGCCCGCGCGCGAGATCCCCGGGCTCCTGCGCGCGGGTCTGCCGGTCGCGGTCAACGATGCCGCTCTGAGCGCATACTCGAGCGTCCCCGCGCCGCTCGTGAACGTCACGGCGCTGCCCTCGGCTGCGGCGGGATACGCCTCGGCCGACAAGATGTTCAAGCTCGGCAGCGTGCTCCCGTTCACCCTGGCGAGCGCCTTCCAGAGCTGGGTGAGCGAGGGCGATCCCCTCGACCGCCGACGCCGCCTGCGCGTCGCCCTCGGCACGCACGTCGCCTTCGGTCTCCTGGGCGCCGTCGTCCTCACCGTCCTCGGACCGTGGGTCAGCCTGGTGATGTTCGGGGAGTCGGCCGCGGCAGGGCTCGATCTCGTCGCGGCGATGGGCCTCGTCTTCCTCTTCCTCTCCGTCCGTACCTCCATGACACGTCACGTGCTCTTCCCCGCGGGTAAGGCCCGTCTGGTGATGACCGTTACGCTCGTTGCGACGGCGATCGGCGTCCCCGCCATGGTCGCGATGGCCATCGTGATCGGCCCCCTCGGCGCAGCCCTCGGCTACGCCCTCACCGAGGGCCTGGCCACCCTCCTGCTGTGGCGACCGTGTGCCCTCGCGATGCGCGACATCGCGTCCCCTCCGGCCCGACGAGAACAGGACCGCACCGCATGACCCCCTCCCCCCGAGATGCGACCACGCGCATCGGCGCCGTCGTCCTGACCTGGCGCGACCGTGTCCAGACCGTGGAGTGCGTGACCGGGCTCCTCGCCTCACCGGCCGTCACCCGTGTCGTCGTCGTCGACAACGAGGCCGATGGGACGATCCAGGATGCCTTCGCGCCCGACGATCGCATCGAGTTCGTCGAGCTGAGCGCCAACACCGGATTCGCGGTCGGGGTGAATGCGGGGATGAAGGTCCTCCTCGCCGACGACGAGATCGATCTCCTGCTCGTGATGAACAACGACGCGACCCTTCCCGTCGACGACATCGACCGGCTGCGTGAGGCACTCGCCACGGATGCGTCCCTCGGGGTCGTCGGACCGCGCATCGTCACCCCCGACGGCCAGCGCTTCTCCGCCGGCGGGATCGTGAACCGCCTGACCTGGGGGATCCGACAGCCGCGCCCCGGGGAGCAGCCGGACTTCCTCACCTGGGCGTGCGTCCTCCTGCGACGCTCGACGCTCGAGACGGCGGGACTCCTCGACGAGCGCTTCTTCATGTACTGGGAGGACGTCGAGTACGGCTTCCGCCTGCGTGAGCGGGGCATCGGGTTCGCCGAGGTCGCCGACGCCGTGCTCACCCACGCGGTCTCGTCCTCCCACTCACGCGCGGGCTCGCGCATCCTCGCGTACTCGAGCCAGGCATTCCGTCACTTCCTGACCCTGCACGGCGGCGCCACGACCGCCACGGGCCTCGCCCGCCTCAGCGCGAAGGTCCTGCTCACCCTGGCCCAGGGAGATCGACGCGGTGCCGCCTACGTTCGAGCGGGCTGGCGTCTCGGTTCCCCCGCTCCCGATCCGGCCTACCCGGCCGTCAACGCCCTGCCCTGAGAGGACGCCCCATGACCATCGGCTTCGTCGTGACGACCCTGGGGCGGCTCGAGCCGCTCCGCGCGCTTCTCGCCTCCCTCGAGGACCAACTGAGGGAGGGCGACCATGTCGTCCTCGTCGCGCAGGGCGCCCAGGACGATGTGGCGGCCCTCGCCGCCGAGTTCGCCGCGCGCGGTGTTCCGGTGACCGCGACGACCTCGGCCCGGGGTGCCTCGTTGGGCCGGAACACCGGCGTCGCCGCCCTCCCGGCCGGCGATGCCGTCGTCACCTTCCCCAACGACAACACGACCTACCCGGCGGGCACCGTCGCCGCCCTGCACGCCGCCGTCGACGGGGCCGATTTCCTCGCGGGCGGGTTCACCTCCTGGGATGAGCGCGGCCCCAAGACGACGCTGCCGTCCGCGGGAACCCCGCTGGACAAGTACAACGTGTGGTCGGTCATCGAGATGGGCATCCTCATCCGCCGCTCGCTGTTCGACGCCGTCGGCGGATTCGACGAGAACATGGGTCCCGGGTCCGCGTCGCCCTGGCAGGTGGCCGAGGGCACCGATCTGCTGCTGCGCGCGATGGCGCACGAGCCGCGCCTGGTCCGCGAGTTCCGGTGGCTCCCCGCCGACGTCCACGTCGATGGGATCTCGACCGGCTTCGGGCTGAGCACGGCGGAAAGGCGACGCAAGCTGCGCGCTTACGGCCGCGGCACGGGGCGCGCGTTCGCCGTCCACGGATACCCGCTCTGGTGGCGACTCGCCTTCACCGCCGCGGGTCTGCTCTACGGTGTCCGCAACCCGCGACCGATCACCCTCGGCGACGGGTGGCCGATGTTCCTCGGTCGCCTCGAGGGCACCCTCGGGCGCACCTTCGGCCAGGCGCGCATGGTCTCCGCGACCCGCTGAGCGCCCGAGACCCCGCTGTTACGCTGAGAACGTGTCATCCAGAGTTCTCATCACCGGCGGCGCCGGCTTCATCGGGTCCCATCTCTCCGAGCGCCTCCTGGCCGAGGGCAACGAGGTCATCTGCGTCGACAACTTCTTCACGGGGTCCCGTCGCAACGTCGAGCACCTCTTCGACAACCCGCGATTCGAGCTCCTCCGGCACGATGTGACCTTCCCGCTGTACGTCGAGGTCGACCAGATCTACAACCTGGCGTGCCCCGCGTCTCCCGTGCACTACCAGCACGACCCGGTGCAGACCACCAAGACCAGCGTCATGGGCGCGATCAACATGCTGGGCCTCGCCAAGCGCCTGCGCGTGCCGATCCTCCAGGCATCGACCTCCGAGGTCTACGGCGACCCGGCCGTGCACCCGCAGACCGAGGACTACTGGGGCAACGTGAACCCCATCGGCACGCGCTCCTGCTACGACGAGGGCAAGCGCGCCGCCGAGACGCTGTTCTTCGATTACCGCCGCCAGCACGACCTGTCGATCAAGGTCATCCGCATCTTCAACACGTACGGCCCGCGCATGCACCCGAACGACGGGCGCGTGGTCTCGAACTTCATCGTGCAGGCCCTCCGCGGCGAGCCGATCACGATCTACGGAGACGGCTCGCAGACCCGCTCGTTCTGCTTCGTCGACGACCTCGTCGACGGCATGGTCCGTCTGATGAACACCGGCCACGACGTGACCGGCCCCATCAACGTCGGCAACCCGGGCGAGTTCACCATGCTCGAGCTCGCGAACGCCGTGCTCGAGATCACCGGGAGCTCCTCCACGATCGAGCACCGCCCCCTTCCGCAGGACGACCCCAAGCAGCGGCAGCCCAACATCGACCTCGCGCGCCGCGAGCTCGGGTGGGAGCCGACGGTCGCGCTGCGTCCCGGCCTCGAGCGCACGATCGACTACTTCCGCTCGGTACTGGCGGGCTGACACCGTGGCTCACGTTCTCATCACCGGCGGCGCGGGCTTCATCGGAAGCCGCCTGGCAGCGCGCCTCGCGGCGTCCGGTCACCGCGTCCGTGTGCTCGACGCGCTCCTCGCCCAGGTGCACGGCTCGGATCCCGACACCACCTCGCCGTTGCTGCGCGCCGTCGCGGACGTGGCCGAGGTGCACCGGGGCACCGTGACGTCGGTGGACGACCTGCGGGCGGCCCTCGTCGATGTCGAGATCGTGATCCATCTCGCCGCCGAGACCGGCACCGGCCAGTCCATGTACGAGATCGACCGCTACGTGGAGGCCAACATCGGCGGCACCGCGAAGCTCATGGATCTCCTGACTAATGAGCCGCATTCCGTCCGACGCGTGGTCGTGGCCTCGTCGCGGTCCATCTACGGCGAGGGGGCGTACCGCACCGCAGCCGGCGCCGTCGTGTACCCGCCGCATCGGACCGATACCGCCATGGCGCAGGGTGATTTCGCCGTCCACGGTGACGACGGCGAGAAGCTCGAGCTGATCCCCACGCCCGAGGACGCGGTGCTGCACCCCTCTTCGGTCTACGGGATCACCAAGCAGGTGCAGGAATCGCTCATCATGACGGTTGCCCCGACGATCGGCGTGGAGGCCGTGTCCCTGCGATACCAGAATGTCTACGGGCCGGGACAATCGCTCACCAACCCGTACACCGGGATCCTCTCCATCTTCTCGACCCTCATCCGTCAGGGACAGGGCATCGACGTCTTCGAGGACGGGCAGGAGAGCCGCGACTTCGTCTACATCGACGACGTGGTAGAGGCCACGTTCCTGGCAGCCACGTCTCCCGCGGCTGCAGGCGGGGTCTTCAACGTCGGGTCGGGGACCGCGACGACCGTGCTCGAGGTGGTCGAGGCACTGTCCGCCGCCTTCGGCATTCCGGTGCAGACATCGATCACGGGTCGGTACCGGCTCGGCGATATCCGCCACAACGTCGCCGACACGGAGCGCCTCAGCGCGGTACTCGGCTTCCGCCCCGCGGTCCCCTTCGCCGAGGGCGTGCGCCGCTTCGTCGAGTGGGTGGTCCAGGAGCCCGTGGGTGGGGACACGTACCGCCAGTCCCTCGAAGAGATGGCCGCTCGACGGCTGCTGAAGTAGAGCCGTCCGCGGATCACCGCCCGGTTCACCTGCTCGCGCGCGTGTCCTGTCCGCGTGCCGTCGAGTTCGGGGCCGCGCCGCGAACTGTGACACGATGAAGGCGTGAAGGGCATCATTCTCGCCGGTGGTTCGGGCACGCGACTGCATCCGATCACGCTCGGCGTCTCGAAGCAGCTTATTCCGGTCTACGACAAGCCGATGGTGTACTACCCGCTGTCGACACTCATGCTCGCCGGCATCCGCGACGTGCTGATCATCACGACTCCGCACGATGCGCCATTCTTCGAGCGGCTCCTCGGCGACGGGTCGCAGTTCGGCATCAATCTGTCTTTCGCTCAGCAGCCTTCCCCCGACGGCCTCGCCCAGGCGTTCACGATCGGGGCGGACTTCATCGGCGATGACAAGGTCGCTCTGGTGCTCGGTGACAACCTCCTGTACGGCCCCGGACTCGGTACGCAGCTCAAGCGCTTCACCGACGTCGACGGCGCCGCGGTGTTCGCCTACTGGGTCGGCGAGCCGACCGCGTACGGCGTGGTCGAGTTCGACGGCGACGGCCGCGCGGTCTCCCTCGAGGAGAAACCCGCCCAACCGAAGAGCAACTACGCCGTGCCCGGCCTCTACTTCTACGACAACGACGTCGTCGAGATCGCCCGCGGACTCGAGCCGTCCCCCCGCGGCGAGTACGAGATCACCGACATCAACCGGGCGTACCTCGAGGCCGGCAAGCTGCAGGTCGAAGTGCTTCCGCGCGGAACCGCGTGGCTCGACACCGGCACCTTCGACCAGATGACCGACGCCGCCGATTACGTGCGCACGATCGAGCGCCGCACGGGCCTGCGCATCGGGGTACCCGAAGAGGTGGGCTGGCGACAGGGCTTCCTGTCCGACGAGGCTCTGCGCGAGCGCGCTCAGACCCTCGTGAAGTCCGGCTACGGCGCATATCTCCTCGAAATCCTGGAAAGAGGCCACTGATGGCACGCCTTCTCGTCACCGGCGGCGCCGGCTTCATCGGGTCCAACTTCGTCCACCACGTCATCGCGCACACCGACCACACCGTGACGGTGCTCGACAAGCTCACCTACGCCGGCAACCGGGCATCGCTCGCCGGCCTTCCCGAGGACCGGGTGCACCTGGTCGTGGGCGACATCGCGGATGCCGCAGTCGTCGACCCTCTCGTCGCCGAGGCGGATGCCGTGGTGCACTACGCCGCCGAGTCTCACAACGACAACTCCCTCCACGACCCGCGCCCGTTCCTCGACACGAACATCATCGGCACCTACACGCTGCTCGAGGCGGCGCGTCGCCACGATGTGCGCTTCCACCACATCTCCACCGACGAGGTCTACGGCGACCTCGAGCTCGACGACCCGGCGCGCTTCACGGAGAGCACCCCGTACAACCCGTCATCGCCGTATTCCTCCACCAAGGCGGGGTCCGATCTCCTCGTGCGCGCCTGGGTGCGGTCGTTCGGCGTCCGCGCGACCATCAGCAACTGCTCGAACAACTACGGGCCGTACCAGCACGTCGAGAAGTTCATCCCGCGTCAGATCACGAACGTGCTCCGCGGCGTCCGTCCCAAGCTCTACGGCACGGGCGAGAACGTCCGCGACTGGATCCACGCCGACGACCACTCCTCGGCTGTTCTCACGATCCTCGACAAGGGCAAGATCGGACAGACGTACCTGATCGGTGCCGACGGTGAGAAGGACAACAAGACGGTCGTCGAGTTGATCCTGCAGCTGAGCGGCCAACCCACGGACGCCTACGATCTGGTCACCGACCGGCCCGGCCACGACCTGCGCTACGCGATCGATTCGACCAAGCTGCGCACCGAGCTCGGATGGGCGCCGACCTACGGCGACTTCGAGTCTGGTCTGGCCGCGACCATCGACTGGTACC
>NZ_JARHXC010000278.1:0-24360 GCF_029222405.1 Microbacterium sp. Kw_RZR3
GTCGCGCTCGGCGCGCGACGGGGGGATGAGCGAGGCGACGACGAGACCGGCGCCGAAGGCCACCAGGCCGACCGCCAGCGGGGCACCCTTCACTTTCTCGGTCGCGTTGTGCGCGGCATCCGCGGCTCCGTGGGCGAGATCGCTCGCGGCCGAGCCCGTGTCGTCTGCGGCACCCATGAGGCGGTCGCGCAGGCCGCCGACGGCGTGGCGCACCTTGCTCTTCTGGCGGTCGACGATCTTCGACGGGGTGACCTTGTCGGCGAGAGCGTCGACGTCCGAGCCGAGCTCGGCTCGCGTGCGCTCGATCTCTGCGCGGATGGCTTCCGGTGAATCGGTCATCGGTTCTCCTCGTTCCTGGTGAATGCTTCCGGGATCTCCTGCAGGGTCGCTGCCGTCTGCGGCACGCCCTGCACCTTCTTCAGTTGTGCGCGGCCGATCGCGAAGAGGATCCCCGCGATGATCGCCCAGAGCACGGCCACGACGACCGCGGACCACGCCGACCCGATGACGAGGGCGAGGGCCGCCCAGAGGGCGATGGAAAGGAACAGCACGACCATCCCGGCCGCGTAGCCCGCCCCGCCGAGCAGCCCGGCACCTTTCGCCGACTTCGAGGCCGAGTCCTTCACCTCCGCTTTCGCGAGCGCGAGCTCCTGGCGCATGAGGGTGGACATGTCGCGCGTGACCTCGCCGACCAGGTCGCCGAGCGAGGTGGTCGCGGCCCGGCGCTCCGAGGGGGTTGCGTCGCTCATCCGTCACCCCGGGCGTCTGTGCCACCGAGGCGGGCGGCGGATTCGGTGTACAGCGGCGGATCGCCACCGTCGACTCCCGCGACGAGGCCGGTGTCGTCGACGACGGCATCTCCCTCGGTCGAGGGGAGAGGAGCCTCGGCTGCCCGCGCGGCGGCATCCGCCTCGGCGAATCGTGGGCCGTCCGCCGTGTCCGACGCGCTCGCGGTGCTCGATGCGTCTCCGGTCGATGCGCCGGCGGCCAGGGCCCGGCTGAGGCGGCCGACGACGATTCCCGCGATCGCAGCCGCCGCGATGAACGTGCCGGGCCGACGCCGGGCGAAACCCGTCACATCGTGGAGGAGCTGCTGGGGATCGCGGTCGCCGAGCCAGGTTCCGACCGTCGACACGTGAGACGCCGCGCGCCGCACGAGTTCGCCCGCGAAACCGCCGTTCTCATCGGCATCCGCCATCCGCGAGAGGTCGTCGCCCATCGTGCCGAGGCCGGCGGCGAGACGCTGCTGCTGGCCGGCTGCCTGGTCGGTGAGCTCTCGACGCGACTGCGACACGAGGTCGGCGACGCGATCCTTGGCGACGCCGGCGACCGCTGCCGCCTCGTGCGCACTCGTCTCGGCGACGCTCTGCGCGGCCTCTCGTGCGGTGGTGGTGACCTCGGACGCCTCGTGCGTAGCGGCATCCATCTTTCCGGGGGCGTCTCGCTCCTCGCCGTCCGACGCGGTGAACTGCGACATGTTCGCTCCTTCCGTTGTCCTGATGGGACTCTCGGTATAGGTGCGATCGATGGGCGCCTCCGATGGCCTTGCGCCCCGCCGTTGCGCGTGCAACGCGCGATCCGGCCCAGTGCTCGTCCCTTTCACCCGTCGGCGCGCGCTCACGCGCACAGAGCCGGAATGAGTACGATGTACGGTCGTGTCGTCGTCACCCGATTCGCCATCCGGCTCCGCCCCGGATTCACCGATGGGCCGCGCCCTCCTCGCCTACGGCGAGGCGCGTCGCACGGCGGTCGCCGAGGCGCGGCGCGAGCTGTCGTTGAACGAACTCGACGCTCGCGCGCTGCTCTTCATCGTCGACAGCCCGGGCGCTCGACCCTCGGACGTGCGCGACCACCTCGGCATCACGTCCGCGGGCGTGACGACGCTGATCGATCGATTGGTGCAGCGCGGTGCGGTGCGTCGCGACCTCGACACCGAGGATCGTCGGGTGAACCACATCACCGCCATCATCGACCTCGACGCGCACCCCTGGTCGCTGTTGCGCGCTTTCGACCGGTCGATCGAGCGGGCGATCGCGGCACTCGACCCGGATGAGGGCGCACGCGTCGCTCACATTCTCGAACGCGTCGTCGCCGAGGCCTCGCGAGCGGGCTGACGACCCTTACTGCCCCGCGAGGAATGCTTCGGAGCGCGCCTGCAGGAACGAGCAGAGCGCCGAGAGCATCGCGAGCTCTCCCGAGAGGGCGAGCACCTTCCCCGCGGGCAGCGGAGCGGCGTTCTCGCGCGGCTCGAATGTCACGGCCCAGTCCGTCGATCCGGCCGCAGCGCCGGGAGCCACGAAGAACGTCGTCGAAACGCTGCGCAGCTGCGCCGCGATCAGTCCTCGATCCAGATCGTCGTCCAGATCCTGGGGAATGACCCGCAGAATGTCGGCGTCGTGGTACCCCAGGGCATGGAAGTCATCGACCCACGATTGCAGAGTCGCCATGGTGCGAAAGGTCATTCGGCATCCCGTCGATCGGTGGCCGCCGGAACGCGAGCCTCACCAATTATGCGACCCGCGTCTCGGTCACGGTTCGAGAGACCACGATCTGCGCGCAACCGCTGCCCAGCGGCCGCCCTCGCTCGTTTCTCGCCACTGACCGGGAACGATACGGTGAAGGGATTCCCCCGGCATCCTTTCTCGTCGATATCCCCCCGATGTCCTGAGAGCGATCCCACGCACATTTCGCGTGAGAAAGCAACGGTGTTGCCGCACGTTTCCGGACGATTTAGGAAAGCCCCGTGGAGCATACGAACATCGAGACCAGGGATGCCGCCGTCGTCGAGGAGATGTGGCAGACGGTCGTTCCGGGGGCTCGTATCTCGCGCGCCGACGCCATTCAGCCCGCGTTGAACTGGCATGCCGTCTCGGATACGGGTTTCGCCTTCTGCGATTACACGATCGGATCGACCATGCTCGTCGAGTCCGACCCTCTCGATCAGGTCGTCATGGGACGGATCGCGGGGTCGCGCGTGGCGGGAACGTATCGCCGTGAACGCATCGACACGGCGGTCCCCTTCATGGTCGTCGATCGCCCACTCGAGGTGGCCTTCACCGGTCGCATCGCCGGGACCGCCGTCTCGTTCTCGCGCTCCGATTTCGAGGACGGCGCGCGTCGGCTCTCGGGTGATGAGGGACTGCGGGTCCGTGCGACCGGGTACGCCCCGGTCAGCGAGCAGCGCCTGCGGTACTGGACGCGCACGTGGGAGTACGCGAGAGATGTCCTGCTGCGCTCCCCGGAGCGAACCCCGCTGATCCAGCAGCAGGCGCGGACGCTCATGCTCGAGGCGTCGCTGCTCACCTTCCCCACGACCTTCACCGATGCGCTCGCCGCGGGCCGCCCTGCCCGTCCGCTGCCGGCGCCCGTCCGCCGCGCCAAGGCGTACATCGAAGCCCACGCGGCGGAGTCGGTCGTTCTGGCCGACATCGCTGCGGCGGCCCGGCTGTCGCCCCGCGGCCTGCAATACGCCTTCCGGGCCTCCACCGGGCGCACCCCCATGCAGTACCTGCGGCGCGTGCGCCTGGACGCGGCTCGCGCCGATCTGCGCAGCGCCGACCCGTCCGTCGACACGGTCGCGGCGATCGCGGCGCGCTGGGGCTTCTCGAACCTCGGTCGCTTCGCCGCGATGTACCGCGGGGAGTTCGGCGAGACGCCGTCGACGACGCTGCGTTCCTGAGGTCGTCGCGCGCGAAACGCCGTAGACCACGCTGCGTTCCTGAGGTCGTCGCGCGCGAGACGCGTGGTGGTGGAGGGAGGGGCTGTGACCGGCGGAGGAGGATTCCGGCCCGGGCGTCCTCCCGCCGTCCCTGGTCCTCCGCTCGCCACGGTGGCGCGGTCGCCGGCGTCGCCCGCCCGGTGGCGAGGGGAGGAGATGTGACCGGCGGAGGAGGATTCTCGTCCGAGCTTCCTCCCGCCGTCCCTGGTCCTCCGCTCGCCACGCAAGCGCAGCCGGCGAGTGTCAGTGCCCCGCGCCGAGGCCCCCGCTGAGGCGCTCGTGGAACCGCGCCGCGGCGGCGTTCATCCCCTCGAGCTCGACGGTCGTCCCGAGGTGGGCGTACTTCGTCTGCACGGCATCCAGGGCCGCGACGGTCGATGCGTCCCACACGTGCGAACGCGACAGGTCGATCACGACGCGCGCCGGGTCGCGGTGGTACGCGAACTTCGTCGTGAGGTCGTTGCTCGACGCGAAGAAGAGCTCGCCCTCGACGGTGTACCGCGCCGTGTCGCCCTCGACCGAGCGGGTGACGGTCGTCAGCGAAGCCACGCGCCGGGCGAACAGCACCGCCGCGGCGATCACCCCGACCCCCACGCCGATCGCGAGGTTGTGCGTCCACACGGTGATCGCGACCGTGAGCACCATCACGATGGTCTCGCTGAGCGGCATCCGGCGCAGGGTCGAGGGGCGGATGCTGTGCCAGTCGAAGGTGGCGATCGACACGACGATCATGACGGCCACGAGCACGGCCATGGGGATGATCGCGACGACGTCGCCGAACACGAGCACGAGCACGAGCAGGAAAACTCCGGCGAGAAAGGTCGAGATGCGCGTTCGCGCGCTCGACGCCTTCACGTTGATCATCGTCTGGCCGATCATCGCGCAACCGCCCATCCCGCCGAACAGCCCCGACAGCACGTTCGCGGCGCCCTGGCCGAGCGACTCGCGGGTCTTCGACGACGGCGTGTCGGTGATGTCGTCGACGAGGGCCGCGGTCATGAGCGACTCGAGCAGCCCGACGATCGCCATGGCGAGCGCGAAGGGGAAGACGATGCCGAGCGTCTCGAGGGTGAACGGCACGTTCGGGATCAACAGCGCCGGCAGGCTCTCGGGGAGTGCCCCCTGATCGCCGACGGTGGGCACCGAGATGCCGAGCACCACGACGGCGCCCGTCAGCAGCACGATGGCCACGAGCGGGGCGGGCACGGCCTTCGTCAGGCGCGGCAACAGGTACATGATCAGCAGGCCCGCCGCTGCGATCGGGTACACGGCCCAGGGCACCCCGATGAGCTGCGGCACCTGCGCGGTGAAGATGAGGATCGCCAGCGCATTCACGAACCCGACCATGACGCTGCGCGGGATGTAGCGCATGAGCTTCGCGACGCCCGCGAGACCCAGGACCACCTGCAGGATGCCGCCGAGGATCACCGTCGCGAGCAGGTAGTCGACGCCGTGCTCGCGGGCGACGGGGGCGATGACGAGCGCGATCGCCCCGGTCGCCGCCGAGATCATGGCGGGACGGCCGCCGAGGAACGCGATCGCGACGGCCATGACGAACGACGAGAACAGCCCCAGTCGCGGGTCGACCCCGGCGATGATCGAGAAGGCGATCGCCTCGGGGATCAGCGCGATCGCCACGACGAGGCCGGCGAGCACTTCGCGGGTGAGCAGGCGGGGCGAGCGCAGGGCCTGCAGGACGGTGGGTTCGGGGCGCGGGCGTGCGAGGACGTTCGTCATGGAGGTGCTCCGGAGGGGATCCGCGTCGCGCGGGGAAGAATAGGGGGGTCGCGATCGCGACCGAGAAAGACTCTACCGTAACGAGAGGGTTGCGGGATCGGGGAGGCCATGACCGACGAGCGCACGATGCAGATCGGCGAGCTCGCGGAGCGGACGGGCATGTCGATCCGCACGCTGCGCCACTACGACGAGATCGGTCTGCTGCGCCCCTCCGCGCGCAGTGAGGGCGGGTTCCGCCTGTACACCGCCGATGACGAGGCGCGCTTGCTGTTGATCCGACGAATGAAGCCGCTCGGGTACTCGCTCGAGCAGATGGGCGAGCTGCTCGCGGTGGTCGATGGCCTCGACGCCGCACCCGGCGACCCGGCGCTGGAGGCTCGCTTCGCCGACATCCGCGACGAGGCGATCCTCCGCCGTGACGACCTGCGCCGCAAGCTCGCCGCGGCCGACGAGTTCGTCGCGCAGTTGGAGGCGCGATGACCGCTCACGACCTCGTGCTCGAGGGGCACGGCATCCGTCTCACCCCCGCTCGTCCCGATGACGCCGCAGAGGCTTGGGCCCTGACCGACGCCTCCCTCTGGGCGGGCATGACGACGCCCTGGCCCGCGACGGTCGACGCCTATGCCGCGCACGTCGAGCGTCAGCGCGAGGCGCCGGGAATGTTCGCTTTCACGGTTCGGGATGCCGAGACCTCCGGCGTCCGTGGATCCACCACGTTCTACGACCTCGCGCCCGCGCAGGGCCGGGTCGAGATCGGGACGACCTGGTACGGCCGCGCGTTCCAGGGCGGGCGAACGAATCCCGCGACGAAGCTGCTGTTGCTCGCGCACGCGTTCGAGGAGTGGGCGCTCAACCGCGTGGCACTGCGCTGCGACGCGCGCAACGAGCGCAGCGCGCGGGCGATCGAGCGCCTCGGCGCGACCTTCGAGGGACGGCTGCGTCACCACCGCATCGCCGGCGACGGCTCGATCGGCGACACGCTCTACTTCTCGATCCTCCGGGAGGAGTGGCCGGGCGTCCGGGCGGGCCTGGAGGCGCGCCTGCAAGGCTGAGGCCGAGCTCTCGGGAGGAGATTCGGCGGAGGGAGGATGCCGCGGGGCCGGGTCGTCCTCCCGTCCCAGAATCTCCTCCCTTCGCGGACGCCGAGCCGCGCCCCGGGGCGTCGGCGCGCCAGGCTGCGACGGTCCCCGGGAGGAGATCCACGCGGGGAAGGATGCCGGAAGCCGTGGCGCTCCTCCGCGCGCGGAACATCCTCCCGTCGCGGCCACCGCTTGCGCGCCTCAGCCCGAGCCCGCGGCCGCGGCCGCGCGGCGGCGCGCGAACTCCCGCGCCTCGGTGAAGAGCTCGAGGTCGATCTGCACGTGTCGGCGCGCGAGCTCGGCGGCCTCGTCCGGGGCGGCGGTCACGATCGCGGCCACGATCGCGTCGTGCTCGCGGGCCGCGCGGGACTCCATGCGGCGGTGACTCTCGCGGTCGCCCCACGGGTGCGCCGGAGCCGACAGCGAGAGGTGTCGTTCGTGCTCGAGGAGGATGTCGCGCAGGGCCGTGTTGTGCGCCGCGTCGATGATCGACAGGTGCAGCAGGCTGTCGGCGCGCTGCTTGGGATTGCCGGAATCCGCCGCGTGGAAGGCGGCCAGACGGTCTTGCATGACCGCGATGTCGGCATCCGTCCGTCTTTCGGCGGCGAGGCGGGCGAGCGAGGAGTGCAGCATCGAGCTCGCGGTGCACGCGTCGACGAGGTCGCTCCAGCGCTGCTCGAACCAGCGGTCGACGCCGACGACGATCGAGGCCGGCCACTCCTCGGCGACGAAGGTGCCGCCCGCGCGGCCGCGGCGCTTCTCGATCAGTCCGCGCGTCGCCAGGTCGTCGAGTGCGGCGCGGACGGTGGTGCGCCCCACTCCCAGGAGGGGGGAGAGGTCGCGCTCGGCCGGAAGACGGGTGCCGGGCAGGAACTCGCCCACCGCGACCGCGGTGATGAGGCGCTGGGTGACGCGGTCCACCAGGGAGGCGTCGTCGGTCTCGGCCATGGGCTCCCGTCGTTTCCTCCATGTTAATTCCGCAGAAAAGGTTTGCCAACGAACCATTAAGGGGTCCACGATGACTCCATGCACCGCGAGATCACCGTTCCCTTCCACGACGGCTTCACCTGGGCCCGTCTCACCGAGCCCGCCGAGCCGACCGGCAAAGCGCCGCTGTTCGTCCTGCACGGCGGACCCGGAATGGCGCACAACTACGTCGCGAACCTCGACGCTCTCGCCGAGCTCACCGGCCGAACCGTCGTGCACTACGACCAGATCGGGTGCGGGAAGAGCTCGCACCACCCCGACGCCCCGGCCTCGCAGTGGGTTCCCCAGCTCTTCGTCGACGAATTCCACAACCTGCGCGAGGCTCTCGGCTTCGACGAGTACCACGTGCTCGGACAGTCGTGGGGAGGCATGCTCGGCGCCGAGATCGCCGTCCGACAGCCGACGGGGCTGAAGAGTCTCGAGATCTGCAACTCCCCGGCATCCATGGAACTGTGGCTCGCCGGCGCGGCTCGGCTGCGCGCCGAGCTGCCCGTCGAAGCCCGCGAGGCCCTCGACCGTCATGAGGCCGACGGCACCCTCGACGACCCCGAGTACGTGGATGCCACCCGCGTCTTCTACGAGCGCCACGTCTGCCGCGTCACCCCCATGCCGCAGGACTTCGTCGACAGCGAGCAGCAGATGCTCGCCGACCCGACGGTGTACTTCACGATGAACGGGCCCAACGAGTTCCACGTCGTCGGCACCGGCCGCGACTGGACGATCATCGACCGCCTGCCGCAGGTCGCCGTGCCCACGCTCGTGGTCGCCGGCGAGTTCGACGAGGCCACGCCCGAGACGTGGGCGCCCTTCGTCGAGCACATCCCCGGCGCGCGCTCGCACGTGTTCGCCGGCGCGAGCCACTGCACGCACCTCGAGCAGCCCGACGAGTTCCGCCGGGTGATCGCCGACTTCCTCGCCCCTCTTCCCTGACCCGACCCGCCCCGTTACGCTCCACCGCACCCGAACAGGAGTTCCATGTCCGACACCGCCCCCGGAGCCCAGCAATCGCTGGAGTCCTTCGGCTACAAGCAGGAGCTCAAGCGCTCCATGTCCACCCTCGACCTCGTCGTCTACGGCCTGGTCTTCATGGTGCCGATCGCCCCGTGGGCCATCTTCGGCGTCGTGTACAACGCCGCCAGCGGCATGGTCCCGCTCGTGTACATCACGGGCGTCGTGGCCATGATCTTCACCGCGCTCGCCTACGCGCAGATGTCGAAGGCGTTCCCGATCGCGGGCTCTGTCTTCTCCTACGTGGGTCGCGGCATCCACCCCACCGTCGGGTTCTTCGCCGGGTGGGCGATCCTGCTGGACTACCTGCTCGTCCCCACGCTCCTCTACGTGTTCGCGGCGTCGTCGATGGCCGGGATCTTCCCCGACGTGCCCCAGTGGATCTGGGCGGTGTCGTTCGTCATCATCAACACCGTCATCAACGTGCTCGGCATCGGCTCGATCAAGCTCGCGAACCGCGTCATGCTCGGCATCCAGCTCCTCTTCGTCGTCATCTTCGTCGTGATCGCCATGGTCGCCCTCTCCTCCGGGGCGATTCCCGGGGCCGAGTTCTCGATCGCCCCGGTGTGGGATGCCGAGAAGGTCAACCCCGCCCTCATCGCCACCGCCCTCTCGATCGCGGTGCTGAGCTTCCTCGGCTTCGACGGCATCTCGACGATGGCCGAGGAGTCCACCGGTGACCGCAAGTCGGGCGGTCGCGCGATGATCATCGCGCTGCTCGTGGTGGCGGTGCTCTTCATCGCCCAGACGTGGTTCGCCAGCGCCCTGGCCGCCGGCACGATCTCGTTCTCGGACGACGACGTCAACAACGCCTTCTTCCTGCTCGTCGCTCAGGCAGCGGGTTCGGGCTGGGCCACCGCGTTCCTCGCCGTCAACGTCGTCGCGGTCGGCATCGCCAACGCCGTCGCGGCCCAGGCCGCGACCTCGCGCCTGCTGTACTCGATGAGCCGCGACCGGCGCCTCCCCGCCTTCCTGTCGAAGGTCAACTCGCGCCAGGTGCCGTTGGCTGCAATCCTCTCGGTCAGCGCGATCTCGCTCGTGCTCGTGCTGTTCTTCGTCGGCCAGATCGCCGTGATCTCGTCGCTGGTGAACTTCGGGGCGCTGCTCGGCTTCCTCCTGCTGCACGTCTCGGTCGCGGTCTACTACCTCGGCAAGAAGAAGTCGAAGAACTACCTGCTTCACCTCGTCGTGCCGGTCATCGGATTCCTCATCATCGGCTACGTGCTGCTGAACGCCGACATCACCGCGAAGGTCGGCGGCATCCTGTGGCTCGTCGTCGGTGGCGTCGTCTACCTCATCTTCGCTCGCAAGAGCGGTGGCGCGACCGGGCCGCTGCCCGAGCACGCGACGGCGACGGCCGGTGAGAGCGGCGGCGAGGTGGCCTCGCGGTGACGGACCACTTCCTGGGCAAGGAGCACGGACGCCCCGGTCACGATGCGTCGGTGCCGCCCGTGCTGCGCGTGCGGCCCGGCACGGGGGAGCGCCTCGCGTTCCAGACCGACGACGCCGTTTACCGCGAGCTGCATGAGCACGGCGACCTCGCGAGGCTCGAGGCACCGCTGAATCCGGTGACCGGCCCCGTGTACGTCGAGGGTGCCCGTCCCGGAGACGCCCTCGCGGTGACGATCCACGAGATCCGGCTGACCGACACCGGGTGGGCGATGAGCCTGCCCGGTGTCGGGGCCCTGCGCGACCGCATGCCCGACCGCGTCGTGACGCGTCGCATCCCGATCGACGCCGCCGGAGTGCACCTGACGGATGCCGTGACCGTCGCGCCCCGACCCATGGTGGGCTGCATCGGCACGGCGCCCGCCTCGGGGGTCGCGAGCACGGTCATGCCCGCCCACGCGATCGGCGGCAACATGGACGTCACCGACATCGCCCCCGGCGCGACGGTGTACCTGCCCGTCGAGGTCGAGGGGGCGCTCCTCGCGATCGGCGACGTGCACGCGATCATGGCGCGCGGCGAGTCGTCGTTCGTCGCGATCGAGGCCGAGGGCACGGTCGTCGTGTCGGTGGAGGTGGTCCCGGGCATGGGGCTGCGCGCCCCGCGCATCGCCACGGCCGGGGAGTGGATCTTCGTCGGCCTTGGTGCCACCGTGCAAGAGAGCGTGCGACGCGGCTACGAGGACGCCTTCGACGCCTTCGTCGACCGCGGATGGGATGCCATGGACGCCTACACCGTGATGAGTGCGCTCGCGCACTCGGAGCTGGGCGGGCCGACCGGCGCGGTCGACCCCGACCCCCTGCACCCGTTCGACGCGGTGGGGGCGGTCACGCTGCACCGCGTGCCGCGGTCGCTGCTCGACGAGGGCGCCGACGTCCGCTGAGGGAGCCCGCGGCGGGGGAGGGCGTCGCCGCCGTGTAAGATCGTCCCTTGGAAGTGTGTCCGAGCGGCCTAAGGAGCATGGCTGGAATCCATGTAGGCGGGGTAACTCGCCTCGCAGGTTCAAATCCTGTCACTTCCGCCACGAGGAGCCCCGTCCGAACGCAAGTTCGGGCGGGGCTCTCGCGTTCGTTCCGCGGGGCGCGAGACGTCCGGGGGCTCGAACCCGCTACGCGCCGACCCGCTCACGCTCTTCGGCAGCCGCCGTCCCCGGCCGCACGACGAGCGAACGCGGAAGGACCCGCGCGAGCACGCGGCGCGGCCCCGCGACCTGGGCGCTCAGGCTCGCGCCGACCCGCGCGGCGGCGTCGGCGAGGAGCGGTCCGGCGGTGGCATCCAGCGCGTTCTCGGCGTAGCTGACGCGCTCGACCGCCGCGCGCAGGAGGTCGACGTCGTCGGCATCGGCGCCGTGGTCCCGCACGAGACGCTCGGCGAACCGCCGCGGCGACTCACCGCCCGGGACCGGGATGCCGAGATCCACCGCGTCGTCCTGCACCGCCGTCCACGCGGCCACGGGGTCTCCCGCCCGTGCCGCGGTGAGACGCGAACGGCGTCGCAGAGATCGAACCACCGCGGGAACCGCGAGGATCAGGAGCAGCACCGCGATGCCCGCGGCGATCAGCAGACCCGGACCGATCGCCCGCGACGCGCCCGCGGTGCTTCCGCTCGACAGCCCCGGGCCGTCCTGGTTTCCGAGCGAGGGGGCGGTCGTGGGTTGGCTGCCCGGTGCCGCGCTCTGCGACTGCTGCGGAGCGTTGGGGGTGGTGGTCGTGCTGCCCGTGCTGCCGGAGGCGAAGCTCGTGGGGACGCCGAGGCTGTTGGTGGGCTCGAAGGGCACCCAGCCGATGCCCTGGAAATACACCTCGGGCCACGCGTGCAGCTGGCTCGAGGTGACGGTGAACGTGGACCGCTCCTGCCCGATGCCCGAGCTGGACATCGTGCCGGGCAGGTAGCCCACGACGATGCGCGAGGGCATGTCGAGCGTTCGGGCCATCACGGCGAAGGCCGAGGCGTAGTGAACGCAGTATCCGGTGCGCGCCTGGAGGAAGTCGGCCACGGCATCCAGTCCCGCCCCGTCGAACCCCGCCTCGACCGGGGCGTCGAGCGAGTACCGGAACGCGCTGCTGCGGAACCAGGTCTGCAGGTCGATCAGGGCGTCGTACGGCGACGACGCGCCCGCCGTGATCTCACGGGCGGTGTCGCCGATGATGGCGGGGACGTCGGCGGGCAGGGCGCGCACCGCATCGCCCAGCTCCGATCCTCCGACGGGACGCGCGCGGATCTGCTCGAGGGTCGGTCGCGGCGCGATCGTCTGCACCTCGTAGTCCTGGTCGCGCGACGAGCCCGCGCGCGACACGATCGTGCGGTTGTCCGGCATCCCGAGCCAGTCGCCCTGCAGACCCGTCACGGTCGTCGCGGGGGAGGGGACGGGGAGCCACGGGCTGTCGAGCTCGCCGACCGAGATGTCGGTCGTGTACTGCGCGACCGCGATGTCAGGGTCGATCTCCGGGGCCGCGAACACCGGGCCGTCGTCGGGGACGTTCACGGTGTCGGCGCGGTCGGGCTGCCACACCGAGCCGTCGAAGCTCGAGAGCGTCACCGCGCGCAGGTAGGGCGGTGTGGGTGCGTCCGTCTGCAGCGTGAGCACGTCGACGTCGCGCGGCTGGCGCAGGTCGTTGCCGAGCTCGAGGTTGGGGTTGATCGTCGTTCCGTATCCGCCCGTCCCGCCGGAGGCGAAGCGCAGGGCCGGTTGGGGGAGGAGGGGCGTCGCGACGACGGCGACGAGCACCGCGACCGCCGCGATGCCGAGGGCGGTGGCAGAGGCGCCGCGTCCGCGCGCGCGACTCCCGCCGTGCCGCGAACGTGTGTCGACGCGGAGGAGGAAGAGGAGCGCCAGGGCCAGCAGCACGAATCCGGGCACGTCGACATCTGCGGGGATCGCGATGGTCGGGATGAGCGAGACCGCGACGAGACCCACGGCGGCGAGCAGCGGCATCCGGGCCGTGAGCACGACGTGGTCGAGGACGATGGCGAGGGCGCCGATCGCCGCGACCAGCACGAACGCGAGTCCCACGCCCGGAGCGACCGGGGCGACACCGGTGCGGATCTCTTCCGATGCCGCAGAGACGAGACCGGGCACGGTGCCCACGGTCGCGGGGCTCGGGATGACCCACAGCACCGCGGTGGCACGCCCGAACAGGGCCGTGAGCGCGAAGATCCAGATGCCGAGCTCGATCACCGTCGCGACGAGCGCCGGCAGCGCGCACAGCCGCGCGATCAGACCGGCCCCGAGGATCGCCGCCGCGAGGAACCCGGCCTGCACGGTCCACGAGCCCGGCGCCATGACCGAGAACACCGGGAGCATCGCGGCGGCGATCGCCGCGAACAGTCCGAGGGTCAGAAGTGACGCATCGCGGCGGCGGCGCGGGGTGCGCAGCTCCGTCACGTCACCGGCCGACATCGGCGAGTCCCCTCTCGGTCGCGTCGGCCCACGCCGCGGCGATGTCGCCGCCGGGACGGACGGATGCCACGCGCCACCCCGCGGCGAGGGGAGCGTCGAGGTCGGGCTGGGGCGCGACCACGACCATGATCGGCAGCGCCGAGCGCTGCGCGAAGGCGCCGGGAACCAGCGCGGGGTCACGCGAGGGGTCGGACGTGACGACCACGACCGGTCCCATCATGACCGCGGCAGACGCGGGAATCACGCGCGCGGACGAACCGTCGACGCGCGCGGTCAGGCCGGCGAAAGCTGCCGCGAGTGCTCGCGCCTCTCCCTCTTCTCCGCCGTCGACGGGCTCGGCCAGGAGCTCGCCGTCGCTGTCGACGACGTCGACGGTGTACCCCTCGTGCACGAGGCGTGCGACCGCCGACACGCATGCCGAGACCGCCGTCTCGAAGGCGATGTCCGCGCTCGGCGCCTCGCCGGCCGCGGCGGACCATCGCGACGGGGCACGATCGAGCACCACGGTCGCCGCGGGGCTGGACTCCTGTTCCTCTTGGCGCACCATGAGGGTGTCGCGATGCGCGGTCGCGCGCCAGTGGATGCGCCGCATCGAGTCGCCCGGGGCGTAGGGACGGGCGACCAGGTTGTCGACGCCCTCCCCGAGCTGCAGCGCCGAGGACTGCCGGGTGCCGCCCGCCTCGCCCCCGGTCGGGGGGAGGGGCGGAAGGTCGACGATCGCGGGGGCGACCGTGATCGGGGAGGGCCGCCCGAGCTTGAATCGGCGACGGACGAGGCCGAACGGGTCGGTCGTGACGACCTCGAGGGGTCCCAGCGCATGAACGCCCCGCTCGCGGCCGACGATCTCGTAACGGAGCTCGACGGGGACGGTGTCGCGGCCGAGCGATGACGCCGTCGCCGGGAACAGACCCCGCGCGTTCCCGCTCACCCCCGCGGGAAGGGCGTCGGCCCATCGGCCGGGAGCGGTCGGCAGGGCCGTCTGCAGGCCGACGCGCACGACGACGTCGGTGCGCGATCCCACGTCGATCACGTCGGGGCGGACGGTCCGCGTGACGCGGTCGGTGCGCCGCGCGATCAGGAGGGTGACGGCGGCCGCGGCCAGCAGCGCGGCCATGAGCACGCCGAAGTACATCAGTTCGGGGATGCCGGCCCGCTGCGCGATGACGAGGGAGGCGACCGCGAGCACCGCGGCACCGCTGCCCCGGAGGGTCAGCGGCCACCGGCGTCTCATCGGGTCCTCACGCTCGGGCGGCGAGCGGGACGCGCACGCTCGCGGCGATGCGGTCGAGCGCCTCGGACACCACGACCGCTCCCGCGCGGCCGCCCGCGGCGGAGCGGTTCGCGATGAGGCGGTGACCGAACACCGGGTTGAGCAGCGACGTCAGGTCGTCGGGGATGACGTAGGCGCGCCCGTCGAGCGCCGCCCGGACCTTGGCCGCACGGACCAGCTGCAGCGTGGCCCGCGGGCTCGCACCCAGGCGGATGTCGGGGTGGCTCCGCGTCGCCTGAGCCAGCGCCACGACGTACTCCTCGAGCGCGGGGGCGACGTGCACCCCACGGGCCCAGGCGATCATCGCGGTGACCTGCCGCGCGGTCACGACGGGCACGATCCCGTCCAAGGGGTTCACCGAGTCGCGCTGGCGCAGCATGAGCGCTTCGGCGGCGGCATCGGGGTAGCCCATCGAGATGCGCAGGAGGAAGCGGTCGCGCTGAGCCTCGGGGAGGGCGTAGGTGCCCTCCATCTCGAAGGGGTTCTGCGTCGCCACGACGAGGAACGGGGAGGGCAGCACGTGCGTCCGCCCGTCGATCGTCACCTGGCGCTCCTCCATCGCCTCGAGCAGCGACGATTGCGTCTTGGGGGAGGAGCGGTTGATCTCGTCGGCAATGACGATGTTGGCGAACACCGCGCCAGGCGTGAACTCGAATTGCCGCGTGACCGGGTTGAAAACCGAGACGCCCGTGATGTCTCCCGGGAGGAGGTCGGGCGTGAACTGGATGCGTCGCACGTCGGCGTCGACCGTCGCGGCCAGCGCGCGGGCGAGCATGGTCTTGCCCACCCCGGGGACGTCCTCGATGAGCAGGTGCCCCTCGGCCAGGAGCGCGATCAGAGCGCTCTGGACGGCCTCGGGCTTGCCGTCGATGACGTTCGAGACGGATGCCGTGATCTGATCGGTCAGCCGGGCGAAGGACTCCGCGGTGAGCGGCTCGTCACTTCCCGGGCGGGCGGTCTCGGTGCGGCGGAGTCGCGATGCCGCCTCGGGCGTGGCCGTCTCGTCCATGGCATCCCTCGTGTCGATGGGCGGCGGCAGCCGTTGCCGCCGTGACCTGATCGTAACCTGCGCCGCGGGGCTCGGGGCCGTCCGGGGCGCGGTGCACAGGCGTCACTCGGCGGATGCACCGGCCCCTAGGATCGGGGAGCATTCGTTCACCCGAGGAGCGCGCATGTCCGATGCCACCCCGTCCCTGCCCGCGTACACCCACGTTCTCGCCGTCGACATCGGCGGGACGAAGGTCGACGCTGCCGTCGTGTCGGTCGCCGGCGAGGTGGTGCGAGAGAGCGTGACGCGCCGGCCCACCGGGCGCGAGAACGACCGCAAGGCCATCGCACGCAACGTCCGCGAAGCGGCGGAGGGGGCGCTGGCTGCGGTCCCCGGTCTGCGTGTCGGCGCGATCGGCGTCGGCAGCGCCGGACCGGTCGACCTCCCGTCGCGCTCGGTCTCGCCGCTCAACCTGCCCCAGGCCGCCGGTCTCCCGATCGACGAGGTGCTGAGCGGTCTGATCGACGGTCCGATCACGCTCGCCCTCGACGGCACGTGCATCGCGCTCGCCGAGCACTGGCGGGGATCTCTGCGCGGATGCCGGAACGCGATGGCGATCGTCGTCTCCACGGGGGTCGGCGGAGGATTCGTCCTGGACGGGCGTCCGATGGGCGGCGCGAGCGGGAACGCGGGCCACCTCGGGCAGACCTTCGTGCGGACGATCCACGAGGGCGACGTCGTGGCATCCACTCTCGAAGCCGTCGCCGCGGGTCCGGGTACCGTCGCGTGGGCGCGCACGCAGGGCTGGGAGGGTGCCACCGGACTCGACCTGGCGGCGTCGTACCGTGCCGGCGACGAGATCGCCCGCGCCGCCGTGTCGCGCTCGGCGACCGCGGTCGGCCAGGCCATCGCCGCGGCGGCGACGCTGTGCGACCTCGAAGCGGTCGCGATCGCGGGCGGGTTCTCGCAGGTCGCCGACGACTACGTCGATCAGGTGCGCGTGGCGGCGGAGGCCGCGGCGGTGCACGCCTACGCGCGACGCTGTCGCATCGTCGGCTCGGGCCTGGACGGCGACGGGCCCCTGCTGGGCGCAGCGGCGCTCGCGCTCGGCGCCTGACGGACGACGACGCGGCGGGGCGCTACTTCTACGCGGGCGTACGCTGAGCGGGGGTCTGCGACGCGGGCCGGCGAGCGAGAGCGAGGGGCGATGCGGACGGGGTCGAACCTGCCGGCTGTCGGCGAGTACAACCAGACCCTCGTGCTCGACCTCATCCGCCGCGCACCGGAGGGCCTGAGCCGCGTGGAGCTGTCGGCGCGCACCGGACTCAGCGCCCAGACCCTCAGCAACGTCACGCGACGCCTCGCCGACGAGGGGCTGATCGCCGAAGCGGGAAAAGTCATCTCCGGCCCGGGCAAGCCACGCACGCTGCTCAAGCTCGAACCGCGCTCCCGATTCGCCGTCGGCGTGCACCTCGACCCGGTGGTCGACACGATCGTCGTGGTCGATATGGCCGGTGACGTCGTGGCGCACGACGAGATCCCGCGACGACACGGCGCTGCCCCCGCCGAGCTCATCGACGACGTCCGCGCCGCGGTCGATCGCATCGTCGCTCAAGCCGAGATCCCCCGGGAGCTCGTGCTCGGAGTCGGCGTCGCCGCTCCCGGCCCGTTCGACGCTCGCGGAGGCAGGCTTCTCGATCCGCCCCTGCTACCTGCGTGGCACAACGTCCACGTGCGCGAGGACCTCGGTGCGGCGACAGGCCTCCCGGTGATCGTCGAGAAGGACGTGACCGCCGCGATGGTCGGCGAGATGTGGTTCGACCGGTCCGACGCCCTCACCGACGCGATGTTCCTGTATTACGGCGCCGGTGTCGGTCTCGGCGTGGCGATCGGCGGCGCGCCGGTGCGCGGCCGCACGGGCAACGCCGGGGGTATCGCGCACGTCGTCGTGGACCCCGACGGTCCGGCGTGCGCATGCGGGTCGCACGGGTGCCTCGGGGTCTCGATCGAGCCGCGCACGCTCCTCGCCGAAGCCGGCTACGTGCCGACCGAAACCGGCGACACCCGTCCTGATCTCGACCGGTTGGTCCAGGACGCCGCGGCAGGCGGCACCCGCGCGGGCGACGTCCTGCGCCGCGCGGGGGAGCGGATCGCCCGAGCCCTGGTCGTGACGAACAACCTCCTCGACGTCGACGAGGTCGTGCTCGGAGGACCCGTGTGGGAACGGCTCTCGGAGGTTCTGGTCGACACCGTGAGCGCGCGCGTCACGTCGGACCCGGTGTCGACCGCCACCCGCGCGATCACCGTGCGGCTGTCGCGCGTGGGCGCCGATGTGGCCGCCGTCGGCGCGGCCTGCCTCATGTTGGACGGGGCATTCGCGGCGCGCCCCGCCCGCATGATGATCGCGATCTGAGCGATCCCTGAGGCTCTCACAGCGTCCCGTGGCCTGATCGTTACCGCCTGTCGGACGACACGACTTGCCGAGTTAGTCCATTTGATTTATAAAAAGTTCTGGCGACGCGGTGTCTCCACCCGAGCAAAGGAGCTTCCATGAAGAAATCGACGATGGTCGGCGGTCTCGTGACCGTGACGGCCCTGACCGTGGCCCTGGCCGGCTGCTCCGGCGGCAGCGGGGGATCGGGCGACGCGAACACCATTCGCGTGGCGTACCAGACCACGGCGACGTTCAACCAGATGCAGACGCTGATGGAGAACGCGAAGAAGGAGTACGAGGCGGCGCACAAGGGCGTGACCGTCGAGCTCGTCCCGATCCAGGCCGAGGGCGCCGACTACTACACGAAGCTCGCGTTGATGAACAAGTCGGCGAGCACGGCCCCCGACGTCCAGTACGAAGACACCTTCAAGATCCAGTCCGACGCCGCAGCCGGTTACCTGCTGCCGCTGGACGACTACCTCGCGAAGTGGGACGACTGGTCGCAGTTCGCCGAGGGAGCCAAGCAGGCCGGTCTCGGCCCCGACGGCAAGACCTACGGCGTCTCGCTCGGTACCGACACCCGCGGCCTCTGGTACAACAAGGAGATCTTCGCCAAGGCCGGCATCTCGGTGCCGTGGCAGCCCAAGACGTGGGCCGACGTGCTCTCGGCCGCCGAGAAGGTCAAGGCCGCCGACCCCGACGTCATCCCGATCAACGTCTACTCGGGCAAGACCGCCGGCGAAGCGGCATCCATGCAGGGCCTCGAGATGCTCCTCTACGGCACCGAGGACACGCTCTACGACACCTCCAGCAAGAAGTGGGTCGTCGGCAGCCAGGGCTTCAAGGACTCGCTGCAGTTCGTCAGCGACGTGTACCAGGGCGGCCTCGGCCCGTCGCTGCAGCAGGCGCTCGACCCCAACATCTTCACCAGCGTGACCGCTGACTGGCTGCCCTCGAGCAAGCTGGCGATCGCGCTCGACGGTTCGTGGCAGTCGGCCGCGTGGGTCGACGGCGGCACCGCCGCGTGGCCCGCGTGGAGCGACACCCTCGGCATCGCCGCGATGCCGACGCAGAAGGGGCAGGCTCCCGGCACGACGAGCATGTCGGGCGGATGGACGCTCGCGATCGGCAAGAACACCAAGAACGCCGACGCCGCGTGGGACTTCCTCTCCACCGCCGTGAACAAGGACAACGCCACGGCGTACAACATCGACAACAGCCAGATCGCCGTGCGCGCCGACGTGGCCCAGTCGAGCGAGTACCTCGACGCGAACCCGAGCTTCAAGACGTTCTCGAGCTTCGTCGACACGACGCACTTCCGCCCCGCGACCGAGGACTACGACAAGATCTCGAACCAGATCCAGGTCGCGATGGAAGCCGTCATGACCGGGCAGTCGAGCGTCGACGACGCGGCCGCCGCCTACGACCAGGCCGTCATCGGCATCGTCGGCGAAGAGAACACCCAGAAGGGCTGACCGTGACCGCCCTGGCTCAGACCGGGGCGACCGGAACCGGCCGGGGGTCGCGCGCGAGAGCGCGCGGCCTCCGGTCGTCGGCCCGGGCGCTCCCGCTCCTGCCCGCAGCCCTGCTGCTGGCGATCTTCCTGCTCGGCCCGATCCTCGTGTCGCTGTGGGGCTCGCTCACCAACGCGACCCTCTCGGGCTCGACCGCCGTCGCGAGCGAGTTCATCGGGTTCGACAACTACACCCAGCTCTTCAAGGCACCCGACTTCCCCGTCTCGGTGATCAACACGATCGTGTTCGTGTTCTTCTCCGCGGTGATCGGTCAGAACATCCTCGGGCTGGCGCTGGCCCTCATGATGCGCTCGGGCAACCGGATCGTCACCGCGATCGTCGGCACGATCGTCGTGACCGCGTGGGTCCTGCCCGAGATCGTCGCCGCATTCGCGGCCTACGCCTTCTTCCGCGACAACGGCTCGCTCAACGCGATCCTCTCGGTCTTCGGCCTCGACCCCGTCAGCTGGCTGTTCACGATGCCCGTGCTCATGGTCATCATCGCCAACATCTGGCGTGGCACCGCGTTCTCGATGATGGTCTACTCGGCCGCTCTCGCCGACGTGCCGCCTGAGATCACCGAGGCCGCCGAGGTCGACGGGGCCAGCGGCATCAAGCGGCTCTTCTTCATCACGATCCCGATGATCCGCTCGACCATCGGCACCAACTCGATGATCGTCACCCTCCAGACCCTGTCGGTCTTCACGCTCATCTTCGTCATGACCGGCGGAGGCCCCGGCAACAAGAGCACGACGCTGCCGATCCTCGCCTACCAGCAGGGTCTGAAGTTCGGCGAGCTGGGCTACGGCACCGCGATCGCCACGATCATGCTGCTCATCGGCGCGATCTTCTCGTTCTTCTACGTCCGCGCCCTGCGCGAGGAGGTCTCGTCATGACCACCACGACCCTCCCCGAAGTGACCGGCCGTACACGCGCCGCGAAGCCCACGAAGGCCTCCCTATCCTCGCCCCGCACACGTGCGCTGCGGGTCCTCAGCAACACGCTGCTCATCGTCATCGGCATCCTGTTCGTCGTTCCGCTCATCTGGCTGGTGACGGCCTCGCTCGACGCGCAGCCGACGCTCGCGATCAAGATGCCCGAGGTCGTCACGCTCGACAACTTCGCGGCCGTGATGAAGCCCGACCTGCTGTTCCTCCCGCTGTGGAACAGCGTGCTGCTGGCCGGCGGCACCGCAGTCGCGACCGTCGTGCTGGCCTCGCTCGCCGCGTACCCCCTGTCGCGCTACAAGATGCGCGTCGGCAAGCCGTTCCTGTACGCGGTGCTGTTCGGCACGTGCCTGCCGATCACGGCGATCATGGTGCCGGTCTACAGCCTGTTCGTGCAGCTCAACCTCATCGACTCGATCGGCGGGACGATCCTCTTCCTCACCGCGAGCGCTCTGCCGATCGCGATCTGGATGATGAAGAACTTCATGGACGGCGTGCCCGTCGAGCTCGAGCACGCCGCCTGGATGGACGGCGCGGGATCGATGCGCACGCTCGTGCAGATCGTGCTCCCGCTCATGCGTCCCGGTATCGCCGTGGTGTTCATCTTCACGTTCATCCAGGCGTGGGGGAACTTCTTCGTGCCGTTCGTGCTGCTGCTCAGCCCCGACTACCAGCCAGCCGCCGTGAGCATCTTCAACTTCTTCGGGTCGTTCGGAGCCGTGGCCTACGGCCAGCTCGCGGCCTACTCGATCGTCTATTCCCTTCCCGTCCTCGGTCTGTACGTCCTCGTGCAGCGCGGGCTCGGCGGCACCTCGGCACTCGCCGGCGCCGTCAAGGGCTGACCCGTCCCCCCCAGACAAGGAATCCTTCATGCACGACCGCACCGCGCTCATCGAGATGCGCATCGAACGCTTCATCCGCGAGCGTCTCGCCCCCGCCGTCTACCGCGCCCGCCAGCCGCTCGAGATCTCGGCGTGGGAGGCTCCGGGCGAGCCCGTGACCTTCGCCGAGGCTCGGGATGCCGCGTACCGCCCCTTCGCCATCGGAACGCCGTGGGGCCGGGCGTGGGGCACGACCTGGTTCGCCGTGTCGGGGGAGATTCCCGCCGCGTGGCGCGACGCATCGGGCGCACTGCCGGCGGGCACCGTCGCCGAGCTCGTCATCGACCTCGGTTTCACCGCCGGGCAGAGCGGCTTCCAGTGCGAGGCGCTCGTCTGGAACCGCGAGGGCGCGCCCATCAAGGGCGTCTCGCCGTTCAACAACGCCAGCCCCGCCGCGATCGACGCCGAGGGCCGTGTCGACGTGCTGGTCGAGGCGGCGTCCAACCCCGACGTGGGCAGCCTCTTCACCTTCGAGCCGACCCACCTCGGCGACCTCGCCACCGCGGGCGACGCTCCTCTCTACACGCTGCGCGAGATGTCGATCGGCCTCCGCGACCTCGCGGTGTGGAACCTGCTGCAGGACTTCCGCCTCCTCCACGGCCTGATCGCCGAGCTCGACGCGACCTCCGCGCGCCGCGCGACCCTCGTCGAGGCGATGGATGCCGCGATCGACGCGGTCGATCCCCACGACGTCGCCGGCACCGCGCAGGCCGGTCGCGACGTTCTCGCCCCGCTGATGGCCGCGCCCGCGGCATCCAGTGCCCACGTGCTGCACGCCGTCGGTCACGCGCACATCGACTCCGCGTGGCTGTGGCCGGTGCGCGAGACCGCGCGCAAGGTCTCGCGGACATTCAGCAACGTGCTCTCGCTCATGGACGAGGACCCCGAGTTCGTCTTCGCGAGCTCGTCCGCTCAGCAGTTCGCGTGGATGAAAGAGCACTACCCGGCTCTCTGGGAGCGCCTGAAGGAGCGCGTCGCCGAGGGGCGCTTCGTGCCCGTGGGCGGCATGTGGGTCGAGTCCGACACGAACATGGTCGGCGGTGAGGCGATGGCCCGCCAGTTCCTCGAGGGCAAGACCTTCTTCCTCGAGGAGTTCGGCATCGACACCGAAGAGGTGTGGCTGCCCGACTCGTTCGGCTACAGCGGCGCGCTGCCGCAGATCATGAAGGCCGCGGGAGCCCGCTGGTTCCTCACGCAGAAGATCTCGTGGAACGAGACCAACCGCATCCCGCACCACACCTTCCGCTGGGAGGGCATCGACGGCTCGCGCATCTTCACGCACTTCCCGCCCGTCGACAAGTACAACTCCGAGGTGACGGCGGCCGACCTCGCGCACGCCGAGCGCAACTTCGCCGACAAGGGCCGCGCGCGCACCTCGCTCCTGCCGTACGGCTTCGGCGACGGCGGCGGCGGACCCACGCGCGAGATGACCGCGACGATCGCCCGCACGCACTCGCTCGAGGGTGCCCCGATCGTGAAGCACTCCACCCCGCGGCAGTTCTTCGAGACCGCCGAGGCCGAGTACGCCGACCCGGCCGTGTGGGCGGGGGAGCTGTACCTCGAATTCCACCGCGGCACGTACACGAGCCAGCTGCGCACGAAGCAGGGCAACCGCCGCAGCGAGCACCTGCTGCGCGAGGCCGAGCTGTGGGCCGCGACCGCCTCGGTGCGCACGGCAGCTGCGTACCCCGCCGAGACCTTCCAGCGCCTGTGGAGGCTCGTGCTGCTGCAGCAGTTCCACGACATCCTCCCCGGCACCTCGATCGCGTGGGTGCACCGGGATGCCGAGCGCAACTACGCCGCGATCGCGGCGGAGCTCGAGCAGGTCATCGGCGACAGCATCCGTGCGCTCGTCGGCACCGGCGACCGCGCGGTGGTGGCGAACGCCGCCCCGCACCGCCGCGGCGGCGCCCCGGCGCTCGGGATCGCGGCGGTCTCGGCCACGCGCGACGTCACCCCGCGCGCCGAGGGTGAGGGCTTCGTCCTCGACAACGGCATCGTGCACGCCGTGATCGACTCGCGGGGCCTCATCATCTCGCTCGTCGACGTGGCATCCGGACGCGAGGTCGTGCCGGAGGGGCAGACGGTGGGGCTGTTCGAACTGTTCCGCGACACCCCCACGCAGTGGGACGCGTGGGACATCGACGAGACCTACCGCCGCCACGTCACGCCGCTCGACACCGCGGAGGCCGTGCGCATCGACGGCGACGCGATCGTGGTCGAGCGGGCCTTCGGCGACTCGCACCTGGTCACCCGCATCGCGCTCACCGCGGGCGCGCGCGTCGTGCGGTTGTCGATCGACGTCGACTGGCACGAGCAGCAGAAGCTGCTCAAGCTGAGTGTCCCCGTCGACGTTCACACCGACCGCGCGGCATCCGAGATCCAGTTCGGGCACATCACCCGACCGACCCACACGAACACCTCGTGGGATGCCGCGCGCTTCGAGACCGCGGCGCACCGGTGGGTGCGCGTCGGCGAGCCCGGGTTCGGCGTCGCGGTGACGAACGACTCGACCTACGGCCACGACATCACGCGTCACGAGCGCGAGGCGGGCGGCACGTACTCGCTCGTCCGCCTGTCGATCATCCGCGGGGCGCTCTTCCCCGACCCGCAGCAGGACCAGGGCGCGCACCACCTCGAGGTGGGCATCGTCGTGGGCGCCGAGGTCGAGGACGCGGTCGTCGAGGGCTACCGCACCAACCTCCCGCTCCGCGTCGTCGAGGGCGTCGCCGAGGCCGAGGTGGCACCGCTCGTGGCGGTCGACACCGAGGGCGTGGTCGTCGAGGCGATCAAGCTCGCGCAGGACGGCTCGGGAGACGTCATCGTGCGCCTGTACGAAGCGCTCGGTCAGCGCGCCCACGCTCGGCTGGACGCCGGGTTCGAGGTCGCGGGTGTCATCGAGACGGATCTGCTCGAGCGCCCGGTCGAGACCGCCGCGCTGTCGAGCGTC